>JAPLCU010000054.1 GCA_026392045.1 Armatimonadota bacterium | reverse complement strand
TTCTGATCGGGCCGGAACCGATAACGATGGCTTTCTTTTTTAGTGGAGAGTGGAGAGTGGAGAGTGGAAAGTCCGGAAGGGAGGCGTCGCCTACGGCGACGGCTTCGGCATCAGGATACCGAAGCAACTCAGCAACACCCATCATTCCCAGAATGCACCCGGTTTCATCTTCGCGCTCATGCGTGGAATAAAAATACGGCGTTTCGGCCTCGAACTCGGCGGCGCAGGTATCGACCATCTTATAGATCGGCAGCATGCCCAGCTTCTTTTGCACGTAGCGGAGCTGAGTCTCGTTCGCGCCGGTCAGCAGGCTGATAACCTTATCGGGGAAGCGCATGGTCTTTGCGCGGTTCAAAAGCTCAACGGCTTCCGGGCGAGTTGCAAGCTGCCCCGCCGTGAGCGCTTTGATCTCAGTAGCGCGATCCTTGAGCTCATTTTCCATTTCAACAATATTCATCAACTTGCGCACAAACCATTTATCTATCTTGGTCAGGTCGCAGATTTTTTCAATAGTCATACCCCTTCGCAAAGCTTCGGCCACAATGAACAGGCGCTCGTCGGTCGCTTTCACAAGACCTTTTTCGATGTCCTCCATGGTGAGTTCATCGGCATTCTTGAGGCGCAGATAATTGAGACCGATTTCCAGCGAGCGCACGGCTTTCATGATGGCGGCCTCGAAGGTTCGGTCAATGCTCATAACCTCACCGGTGGCTTTCATCTGAGTGCCAACGGTGCGATCTGCCTGGTAAAACTTGTCAAACGGCCAGCGCGGGATTTTCGCGACGATATAGTCTATGGTCGGCTCAAAAGCGGCCTTTGTCTTGCCTGTAACGGCATTCGCGATCTCATCCAGATGCAGGCCTGTTGCAATCTTGGCGGCAACGCGGGCGATTTGGTAGCCGGTCGCCTTGGAGGCCAGCGCGGAAGATCGGCTAACTCTCGGGTTAACCTCGATCACAAAGTAATCGAAGCTATCCGGGCTCATTGCAAGCTGCACATTACATCCGCCCTCTATTTTAAGGGCGCGAATAATCTTTAACGAAGCAGAGCGCAGCATCTGGAATTCTTTATCGGTGAGAGTCTGCATCGGCGCAACAACTATGCTGTCGCCGGTGTGAATGCCCATCGGGTCGAAATTTTCCATGGAGCAGATGCTGATGCAGGTGTCGTTTGAATCGCGCATCACTTCGTATTCGACCTCTTTCCAACCCAGCAGGCAGCGCTCGATCATAACCTGGCTCTTGAGAGAGAGTTTAAGACCTCTTGAGCCGATTTCGAGAAGCTCTTCAGGGCTGTAGGCCACACCGCCGCCCGTTCCGCCGAGGGTATAAGCCGGGCGCACAATCAGCGGCCAGGGCGGGTTCGTGTCGATAATATCCTGCAACTGCTCGCGCTTCTCAACAATCCAGCTATCAGGCACCGGCTCGCCGATTTCACGCATGAGCGATCTGAAAAGCTCACGGTCTTCAGCGTCCATAATTGCCTTGAGGGGGGTGCCAAGGAGTTCGACGCTATACTTCTCCAGCGCTCCGGCGTTTGCAAGCTCAACAGCAAGGTTCAGACCGGTCTGGCCGCCGAGCGTGGGCAGCAGGCCATCGGGTCTCTCTTTTTCAATAATACGGGTGGCAAACTCCACATTTATCGGCTCGATATAGACTTTATCCGCAATTTCGACATCGGTCATGATCGTTGCGGGGTTGGAGTTTATGAGAACAACCGAAATGCCCTCCTCGCGCAGCGCCGTGCAAGCCTGCGTCCCCGCATAATCGAACTCAGCCGCCTGCCCGATAATAATCGGCCCGGAGCCTATTACTAAGACTTTTTTCAGATCTTCACGCTTTGGCATAATATTCTCTTTTCAGTTAACGGTTGGCGGTTTACGGTTTGCAGTTGGACAAACTCTATCACCGCCTCCGTCTTTGGCTCGGGCGAATAATTCTCCCGTGCTCCAGTTTCATCATATATGCGCTCACAACGATCAACATGAATCCGATGGCTACGAGCGTAGTTCCAATAACATCATTCTTGTCAAAAAACTGAGCAGCGCCCAAAAACAGAATCGCCACTCCTGCAAGCATTCGAGGCTTGGATTTCAGCAAATAACCGCGAATCAAAAACCACACCCCGATAGCAATTATTACTATAGCGAGGATGTATTGGCTATTCATTTTACGCTATGCCTCATTCTCTTCTAATAATGCGGTCACGTGATCTAGTAGCTTTCTCAGCTCAACAGCAATTCCATCTCGATCAAGCTCATGATTATTGTCATCGTAAGCAGAATACCTGAACTGCACGGCGAATGGAGTCAACATATCCAAACTTCGAAAAGCAGATAACGGCTCCAAACCCAAATTATCCTCAAGAGATGCAAACAGCATATTTAACGAATGTGTGAATGGATACTCAACCCCTAAAAACGCAAGCCAGGCTTTGAGTGTTTTCTCAACAACTTGCTGTGCATGAAAGCCGTAAATTCGATCAGAGGTGTCCTCAGCATTCTTAAGCGTTAGAGCTGCAGAAAAATCCTGACGAGCCAATGCTAGGAGCATCAATGCATTTTCAGTGTCTCGCATATATGAGCCTGCCTTCCTTTTCGCATCGGCCAATCACGTGATTGACAGACCCTTTCCATTTGTCAAACTCGTCTCTGGAGTACAGCAAAACATCTATGGGGACTCGAAAATCACCCAAGGCTTTGTGTATGCGATTTGTCTCCATCAACCTGCTGCGGCCTGCGCCAAATGCTTCATTCTCGATCACCAGAAGATCGACATCCGAGCCATCACGCGCATCCCCTCTGCCAACTGAGCCGAATACATACACACGCTCAGGGTCAACCGCCTTGACCACAGCATCTACCATTGTCTTGACCGTTTCTTCAGTTATTATGCTCATAATGTTCTCCTGAGTCTAAACTTTCGCCGCCATCACATTATCCACGAACTCTTTGAACAGATAACCCTCGTCCAGTGGCCCGGCGGATGCCTCCGGGTGATATTGAATTGTGAAAATCGGCAAATGCTTGTGGCGGAGGCCTTCGACCGTGCCATCGTTCAAGTTTACGCGCTCAACTATTACATCATTAGACAGATTATCCGGGTGAACGGCGTAGCCGTGGTTCTGCGCGGTTATGCTTACCTTGCCATTGATTAAGTTCTTAACAGGATGGTTCGCACCTCGATGCCCGAACTTGAGCTTGATAATATCTGCGCCCATCGCCATTCCAAACATCTGGTGACCAAGGCAGATTCCCAAAATCGGTTTCTTTCCGATCATTGCGCGCATGGTCGCGACGGTTTCCTTGAGCTGCCTTGGGTCACCGGGGCCTGGGGAGAAAACCACGCCGTCAGGATTAACTTTCATCACATCGTCGGCTGAGGCGTTGCAGGGCAAAATCGTTACCTTGCAGCCCTCTTTTGCAAGGTAGCGGGCTATGTTTCGCTTGATTCCTAAGTCGATTAAAGCTATATGGCATTTCGCCTCTGGACAATCATCGAGGGCGCTGCACTCATCGCCATTCCATTCGTGGGTTTCCCTGGTAGAAACGCGCTCAACGAAGTTTATGTCTCCATAATTCGGAGCGCTCTGGAGGGTGTTCATAAGCTCGGCTCGGGTAAGCTCGGTGGACATCGCGCCCATCATAACGCCGCTCACCCGCAGGTGGCGGGTCAGGGCGCGGGTATCGATTCCCTGCACCGAAACTATACCACTTTGTGTAAGATATTCGCGCAAAGTTATACTCGATCGCCAGCTGCTGGGTTCTTCACAAAGCTCGCGGACGATGAACCCCTCCACCTGAATCTTACCCGACTCCACATCCTGCGCGTTAACACCGTAGTTTCCAATAAGCGGATAGGTGAGGGTCAAAAGCTGCCCAGCAAACGACGGGTCAGTGAGCATCTCCTGATAACCGGTCATAGCGGTCGCGAAAACGGCCTCACCAATAGTGGTGCCGCTAGCGCCTATCGATTCGCCCTCGAATGTGGTCCCGTCTTGTAGTAAAAGGATTGCTTTCATTGTAACTCCAAATTTGGTTTACGGTTTGCGGTTGGCAGTTGGCGGTTTGCCAGTTGCGTTACGCTTGAGATAATCCATCAAACCGGTTAGCATCCTACAAATTTTATCAATGCGTGCATACAGCTCATCAAATTTTTCTCGCTCAATATAGCCAATGTCTAGGGCTATATAAAGTTGTGTTTTCACTTCCGATGCCGAACCACGAGCTATTACAAGAAAACGTGCAAACTCGATGTTGGTTTCGCGGGCGTAACCCTCTGCAATATGTGTTTCTTTCCACGCCTCGATATCTTCCACACGTCCAAAATGAGCCATCGCACGCCTCCTAACCGTTAACCGTCAACTGTTAACCGCCAACCCTATGCAAACTGGTTCGCCGCGATAAACTCAGCAACCGTGGTTTTCATTTCTGGCTCAACCTTGCCAGTTGCAACGAGAGCTTCTAGCACCTCGCTGAGCTTCCCGAGAGAATGAAGCTTATAGCCCGCCTTGGCAAGGATTCTATCCCCGCCCTGCTCGCGATCCAGGATAATCAGAACGTCGGTGACTGTGATTCCGGCCTCTTTCAACGGCGCGATAGCTTCAATCTTGCTGGCGCCGTCTGTGATGATGTCGTCTATCACCAAAACTCTATCGCCCTCGTTGTACGCGCCTTCTATGAGCTTTTTTGTGCCGTAGTCTTTAGCTTCCTTGCGCGGGTAGATCATCGGGATGTTTCCAACGATGCTCGCAGCCACACCCAGCGGCAAACCAGCGTAAGGAATCCCAGCGATTCTATCGCACCCGATCTCCTTCGCCCGCGCAGCCAGCGCCTCACCGATTTCTTTGAGCAATTCAGGCTTGGAAATAAGCCCCCGAAAATCGCAATAAACCGGCGACATTATCCCGCTCTTAAGCTTAAACTCGCCGAACTTAATACATCCGGCATCGAAGATTTTATTGTATAAAGTGTTCATTCGGTCTCCTTATGCTACGCGGCTCTGTATTCACGCACTTCGACTTGAGCTCCGGCATGCGCCTCGGTCTCGGCAGTCTCCAGCAACTCGCGCGTTGTCTTTTCGTCCACGTAAGCTTCGCCGCAATTTGTACAAACCTGGGCAGGTACGCCTTTAATCACTAGAGTCATAGCTCCGCGCTCCAGCGTCACTGTTGTGGTTCCTGGCTCAGTCTCGCTATTCTTACAGATTACACATTTCATAATGATTTTCGCGGTTTCGTTTCTTTTCGCGTTTTCGCGATTAAATTGTATTCAAGCTATCCGCACCGTACACGACGGTTCCGCCAACTATTGTCGCCACGGTTTTGCCGATCAACTCAGCTCCGTCAAAAGGCGTGTTGCGGGCCATTGACTTCATCTGGCTGGCGTTTACTTTCACGCTTGCTTCCGGGTCTATGACCGTTATATCTGCGATTGAACCTTCGGTCAGTCTGCCTGATTTTAGGCCCAGCGCCTTGGCTGGGGCTTCCGTCAACTTAGCAATCGCATCTGCCAATGATAACACGCCAGGCTTCACCAGATTCGTTATCACAAGCGGCAGCGCAGTTTCAAGGCCGATCATTCCGAACGGCGCATAAGGGATTTCCACTTCTTTTTCTTCGATTGCATGCGGCGCGTGGTCGGTTGCGATTACATCTATCGTGCCGTCTGCTAACCCCTGCTTTATCGCGTCTACGTCTGCTTGAGTTCTCAGCGGCGGGCAGCATTTGGCGTTTGAATCGTATTCGTTTAAGGCTTCATCGGTGAGCGAGAAATACTGCGGGCAGGTCTCGGCTGTCACATTCAAGCCCTTTGCTTTCGCCGATCTTACTAATTCAACTCCGGCGGCTGTTGTGATGTGCTGGATGTGCAATTTGCACTTCGCCAGTTCGGCAAGCATTATATTTCGCGCAATCATAATCTCTTCAGCCTGCCTCGGCCAGGGACGCAAGCCTAAAATAGAGCAGACGATTCCCTCGTTCATCACTGCGTCGTGGGTCATGCTCTTATCCTCGCAATGAACAACCACCGGCACATCGAACATTCGTGAATATTCCATCACCATTCGCATCAGGTCCGCGCTTTGCACTGGAAACGCGTCGTCTGATACGGCTACAGCTCCAGCGTTGACCATATCGCCGATCTCAGCCATCTCTTTGCCTTCGTTAGCCTTGGTGGCAGCGCCGGTAGTCAGAACATTTACGGCTGCGCTCATTCCCTTGTTCAAAACATACTCCACCATCGCTCGATTATCAATAGCGGGCAAGGTATTCGGCATACCTACGATAGTTGTGAACCCACCTGCGGCAGCGGCCAGCGCGGCGGTTTCTATGGTCTCTTTATGCTCCTGGCCTGGCTCGCGCAGATGGACGTGCATATCTATCAAGCCGGGGGTTACGACAAGCCCGGAAACGTCATACGCTACGCCGTTATTGTCTAACTTTTTGGCGTTAACTTTACCAATCTTAGACACTTTGCCGTCCATAATCAATAAATCAGCAACCTTATCCAAGCCCTGCGAGGGGTCGATAATTCGTCCGTTTTTAAGCAGAAGCCACATGGCCGCCACCTCCCAGAAGAAGATAAAGAAGAGCCATACGAACCGCGAGGCCGTTGGTAACCTGGTCGGTTATCACAGAAAAATCAGCATCTGCAACATCGGCAGTGATCTCAACGCCTCTGTTCATCGGCCCCGGATGCATGATCGTCACATCAGATTTCGCCCTGAGCAGCCGAGCCTTATTCACCCCGAATAGCTCGGCATATTCGCGATTGCTGGGGAAGAAACCCCTATCCATTCGCTCTAGCTGAATGCGAAGCACATTGACCACATCCACACCCTCGATGGCCTCGTCCAGGTTCTCAAAAACCTTCACCGGCAGCTTTTCGACCTCCGCCGGGAGCAGCGTGCTCGGACCGCATAACCTCACCTCAGCGCCCATCTTTGAAAGGCCCCATAGGTTCGAGCGCGCAACCCGGCTATGCATAATATCGCCCACAATCAGCACCTTAAGCCCTTCGATTTTGCCCTTGTTTTCCAAGATCGTGAGCATATCCAGCAAGCCCTGCGTTGGGTGCTCGTGCATTCCATCGCCAGCGTTGATCACATGAGATTTCACGGTTTTCGCGGCGAAATGCGACGCCCCACCCGCTGCATGGCGTATCACAAAGAGATCAACGCCCAGAGCTTCCAGCGTTAGCAGCGTATCCTTGAATGACTCGCCTTTGGTGATCGCCGAGCCTGCAACCGATATCGAAGTCGTGTCAGCGCTCATAATCTTCGCCGCATACTCAAAACTGGTGCGCGTGCGGGTGCTGTTCTCGTAAAAAAGCGTACACACCGATTTGCCCTTAAGAATCGGCACCTTCTTAACCGGTCGGGATATGATTCCCTTATGAGAAATAGCAGTGTCAAGAATCAGCCTAATCTCTTCGGTAGACATGTCTTGCAGACCCAAAATGTCTTTACGTTTGAGTTTCATCGTTTATTAGTCCTCAGTCGACTTATTTCGCTATCATCACCGCGTCTTCGCCCTTGGTCTCGACCCAGTGGACTTCGACTATTTCCTTTGTTGAGGTGGGCAGGTTCTTTCCAACATAGTCAGCGCGGATCGGGAGCTCTTTGTGGCCGCGGTCTATGAGCACCGCGAGCTGAATCACAGATGGCCTGCCCAGGTCCATAATCGCGTCCATAGCCGCGCGGGTGGTGCGGCCGGTGAATAGCACTTCGTCAACCAAAATCACACGCTTGTCCGTAACATCGAATGAAATCTCGGTCGCGCTTATCGTGCGAGCGGAGCGGGTAGCGTAGTCATCGCGGTAAAGAGCCACATTTAAGCTGCCCACGGTGATATCTGTCCCCTCGATCTGGCTGATCAAATCCGCAAGCCGCTTAGCCATAGGAACTCCGCGGCTCTGCACCCCGATAATCACCAGATTCTGAGCGCCTTTGTTGCGCTCGATGATCTCGTGAGCAATTCGCCTAAGAGCTCGCCTGATTTCGTCTTCGTCCATCACTTTGGTAACGCCGTCAGCCAATGCAATCACCTCCAGTAAAAAAGCCTCCTTGCCCGTGATGGCAAGAAGGCTTAGAACGTACAATCATTCCAGGACGTCTACCTTCTCAGCCTCACAGGGCTGGTCTTTAAAGGCTCAACTGATTTCTGTAATTATAAACGCGGAACGGGGCTTTGTCAATAGTTATTTTGAAACAAATTCGCAAACAGGGACACGCCCCTTGACAGCGCCTAATGTTGCATTATTCAGCAGAAGGTATATACTAGTCGTAGTTAGCGCTTGATCACTTAGTGGACAATTGCGGGGGTTCTCACTATGCCTATAGGGAAGCTCTTAATTGTAGTTGATGCGGACATCAGGCTAATGATTGGAAATGGCTTGAGAAGCCGAGATTATGATGTCATCATAGCCGAGACCGGAGACGAAGGTTTATCGAAGATCTCCGAAAAGCCTGACCTGATAATCCTCGATATGGATATGCCCGCAATGGATGGTATCCAGACTTGCCGTGAAATCCGCAAGCACGTTACGACGCCCATTATTTTCCTCGGAGACAGCTCAGAGGCAAGCGGGCGAATTCTATGTCTTGATGCCGGTGGAGACAACTACCTCATAAAGCCGATTACAGTCCCCGAACTGGCTGCATACCTGAACGCCGCCATACGCAGGCAGACACATTACTCCAATAAAGCAGGCAGGCGGATAAATATTAAAGACCTCACCCTGGATGTGTCTGCACACGAGCTCAAGCGCAATGATGAATTGATCCACCTGACATTAACTGAATTCAAGCTGTTTCGCGCACTTGCAGTCAACTGCGGGCAAGTGCTCACGCGAGATCATCTTTTGGACGAGGTCTGGAATATCGATTCTTCAGGCTTCTACTCTAGAACAATTGATGTGCACGTGGGGCGAATGAGGCGCAAGATCGGCGATGACCCTTTGAACCCGCGATATATCCTCACCGTCAATGGGGTCGGATACAAAATTCCGAGCAACTAGAACGCCAAGAATCACTATTACCAGAGGGCCTGGCCTACCCTCCGGTCGGAGTCCGAAGACAACACGTGGCTGCAGGCTCAGAATACTTATTCCTCCGATTTATAAAACTTAGCGATGAAGATATAAATAATCCACCTTAAAGATTCTCCAACCCTGCTGCAACTTGCCGACTGGGTGCAACTTATTTTTGAACAATTCGCTAATCGAGAAGGTCGAAAAGAGTGTATCGGAGAACTCATACATATCAATGTGCAGGCAAATACCACCGGAGGTTCATTTATGATCAGACTTCTATCCAGACTTATATTTATGCTGTTGATTCTGCAATCCTGTGTTGCCCGCTCAGTCGCTCTGCCAACGCAATCGGCTTTAGAGATCAAGCCGCCGATCAAGGAAATATGGGTGCAGCAGTGCAATGATCAGATCGAAGACATCTGCATCAAGGATACAATCATTGCATTTTCCACATTCGAAACAATCGGCGCGTTGGACCTTGCTACAGGAAAGAAGCTCTGGGAAAAATCATTCGCAGAAAAAGGGTTCAGCGCCTACATCGACTGCTCAAACGGGACGCTTTATGCATCTATAGGTGAATTGAAACTCTCCGCATGCAATATCAAGACCGGCAAGGAGCTGTGGAGCCTGAAACGCAGGGGCTTTGCGTCGAATATCGTTGTTCACGGCAGCGCTCTCTATTGCGAGCTGAACAGCGGAACGCTCGCCGCTATCGATCTCAAGACCAAGCGGACAAAGTGGACGCTGAAACTCGATGACCCAAAGCTCGCCGAAAAACAAAACCGCGATTCGGGCTTATCTAGCAAGCCGCAGTTAATTGAAAAACGGCTATACCTCGCATCTGAGGCAGGCGAGATTCTGTGTCTCAATCCCGCTTCAGGCAAGGCAATCTGGCGCTACAAAGTGCCGGCGCCCATTGGGGAAAGCAGCGTAAGCGTTTGCGGGTTCACAATGGACTCCCGCCGAGTTTACGCGACGCATGACTTCGGCGCAATAGCGCTTGACGCATTGACCGGAAAACCTCTATGGAGTTTTGTGACTCAAGATCAAGTTTCGATGGCGCCTGTATTATTCGGCGATTCAGTAGCTTTCTGCTGCTGGGATGGCAATCTGTATGCGATAAGCGCTGAGACCGGTGTCAAGAAATGGAGCGCTGTCATAAGCAAGATGGGTGATCTCAGCTCCGCAGCAATTATGGCAGTGTCAAATAGTCTGCTTGTTGCCGCTCTTGATAATCTTTTTGCCTTCGATAAGACCGGGGCTCGTATCTGGGAAGAGCCTTTTCAGGACATTGCGGGCGGGGGAATACAGCCTACAAAGAAAGGCCTGATCATGCGGGGCGGCGATATGATTGGGCTTGTTGCGCGCGGCGCCCAGCCAAAGCCGCCCACCGATCCCAGCGCGAGACTTGATCTGGCAAAAAGGTTCGCGGCGCGTTTCGAGAAGTTGACACGCAGCGAGAAAAGGGTTTTTATGGCTCTTGGTGACGAAGGTTTTGCGGCGATGCTGCCTGTTGTCCAGCAACGCATGGACGCCTACAACAAGACCGCCCGCCTTGACGATAAAGCGTCATCTGCGCTATACGAGCGCCTTGATGCGGCCGTGGAAACTCTGCTCGCGTTCGCTTCTCCAAAGCACACGTCCCAGCTTTTGGCGCTATGTAATGAGGCTAAAGCCAGCGACTCCGCCGATTCTATTCTGCGATGGCTGGCGGAAGATGGTGACCAGAGCTTGACTGTGCCTTTCTTCCTGGCCGTGATGCAGAAGATCGATGCGGACAAAAGTGTCCAGACAGGAGAAAACAACTCTTTTGGTTACGCTCTGGATGCCATAGCAAAATTGTCGGACCCGGCGGCCGTCAAATTCCTGCTCGATAAACTTGCTGATCCTAATGTCAATTACATCATTCGTCAGGCGGCATTTACCAATCTTGCCCGCACAGGCGGCCAACCGGGTGTGGAGGCTGTCATAGCAGCGAAGGACACCAATAGAGCCATTCCATCCCTGGAGGATTTCATCGGACTTCAAGGCATTCCACTGACTCTCAGCGCTACGAAACTCGACCCCTACGAATACCATCGTGCAGTCCTCTTGGAAACGAAAACCGACAAGAATGGGGTGATATGGGGGTTGATAAGCAGCCCAATCGCCGGACCGGCTGGTGACCTCTGGATCGCAAGGCAGGAAAATGGCAAGTGGACCGGACTTGTCTATACCGGCGCACAATCGGGCAAGAATCCAGACCCCAACTGGATCAACAAGTTCCCGGGCGATGATAAGCTCACGAAAGATAGCGATGCTGACGGCTGGACGGACGTCTTCGAGGTGGCAATCGGCACAAAACCGGATGCTGCCGACACAGACGGCGACGGCCTCAAAGACTCGGAGGATAAGAATCCTCTCGCGGCTCCTCGGGAGTTGAACGAGACAGAGCAGGTCCTCGCCGCAGCATTTGAGGCAAGATTCAGATTCAACGATGGCTCCGATAGCCCGCACAGAGTTGAAATGCCCGATAACATTGCGCCATTTGAGCTGATGGGACGGCAGTGGGTAACACTTTTCGCCCATTCTAAGGACATTCCCGCCGCAAAAGGCCGCGATGAACGCCCAATGCCCTTAGTCAGCTTCAGGCCCCCTAAGTATGACTTCGATTTAGCGAAAGTCTACATTAAAGACAAGTCTCTGGTGGCGCTGTGGAATTCGGATAAGACTGAGGCAAAAGTGCATATAGTGGCATATTATGGCCCATTGGCCGCGACGGGATTCGATATACGGCTTAAGAAGTTTAACGGAGTGTGGGTTGCCGTGGAAATGCAGATGATTTGGATTTCGTAACAAGAGCGCTATCGCCACAAAATGCAGCAATGGCCGGAGTTCAAAACCCCGGCCATAAATATTTATAAAACCAGCGTTGCCAAGCTTATTCGGCAATGACTTCCACTTCCGCTTCCACTTCCTCAACCTTGTCGCGTTGAACACTCGGTGGCTTGGAGATAACTACCGTTGCAGCCAGATCAGACACCAACTCGACATCAGCCGGCAATGCAATATCGGAAACACGGATATGCTCGCCAAGACTAATCGAGGTCACGTCAACTTGAAACTTCGCAGGAATGTTCCCCGGCAGACACAGCACCTGAAGCTCATCGAGTGTCTGCTCGATCAGTCCTCCGGTCGCAAGGAATTCGGTCGCGTGGCCAATAATCTCAATGGGCACACCTGTTTGAATCTTCTCAGTCATCGATACACGTTGAAAACCAATATCCAAGATATTTCTGGACATGTGATCCTTAAAAATATCCTTTATTATCACGATGCCGCTCTTTTTTTTCGGAGCGCCTACAATATCGAGATCGAAGAGTGACTTGACCCCTGTATCAGATTGTTTGATTTGCGCGAATAAATCAGACAATTTCACTTCAACGGAAATGGGTTCCGAATCGTGACCGAAGACGCTGGCGGTGGCATAGCCCTCACGGCGTATCCGATTTTTTCGTCCTTTACTCATATCGGTTCGATAGTTTACCTGCAGTTTAAGTCTGTCCATGGGTCATTACTCCTTTTAAGCAAGTATACTCGTTTTTCAACGATGCGTCAAGCTTTATCAAGCTCCCGTAATAGCTCACTCTTAGTGAGAAAACATAAATAACCCAGCATCCTGAGCAATCCTGAGCAGCGTCGAAGGACGAAGGGTGCGGTTAAGCCTAAACACGCGTATCTTCGCAGCCGCATACTTCGACGGAGCTCAGCATGCTAAGGATGTACACATCATTGGTGAGCTGTTACCAAGCTCCCAAGCTCCGGGGGTATCCCTAATTGACGGTAAGAAAATGCCATCACGGAAACACGGAATTAAGGAAGCACAGAACTGGTTTGATTTGAGCGCGAGCATTCATTGAGAGCCTTGAATCCATTGCTCTCAAATATATTTTCAAAATTTTTGTTCACATGACCTCCACTCCAAGAGTCTAAGTTAGTGGTAGTAAATATTGCGTGGTAATTGGAGGAATTGGGTTATGTCTTGGAAACTTATGATTATGATTCTTGTAATGACGGCAACTGGCGCGCTGGCGGATGGGATGATTTTCCCTGTCGAAAGGCCGCACTCGACTATTGTGGTTCCCGGTGAGCTCTTCACCGTGAAATACCACGAAGTGAATGTAAATATTGCAGATCAGCTCTGTACCACGAAGGTGGATCAGATTTTTCACAACGATACCAATGTGGATCGTGAGGGGATGTATATTTTCCCGATGCCTCTTGGCGCTGCTATAACTAAATTCTCGATGTTTGCCGGCGAAGACGAGATTGCCGGCAAGATTCTGGATAAAGATGAGGCCCGCAACATTTATGAGTCCATAGTTCGGCAGCGCAAGGACCCGGCAATTCTCGAATACATAGACCGCAACACCTTTCGCGCACGGGTTTATCCGATACCGGCAAATGGCGATAAGCGCATAAGGCTGAGCTATGCGGAGGTTATCAATAAATCCGGCAGCACGTATCGGTATGTGTATTCGCTGAGCACCGAGCGCTTTTCTGCGAGGCCGCTTGAAAGCTGCAAAGTTACCATAAAGATTAAGTGCAAAAGGCCCATCACCAATATCTATTCGCCCACACATATTCTGGACATTGAACACCCGTCCGCTAATGAGGCGATTGCGACATGGTCGGCAAAAAACACACGACCAGACACTGATATGGTGGTATATTATTCGGTTTCTGACAATGACCTGGGTATAGACCTTGTGGCTCACAGAGAAGCGGGGAAACCGGGCTACTTCATGCTCATGGCAAGCCCCGCCGTGCCGATTGACAAGACGAAAGTGCAGCCAAAAAACGTAATTTTCGTCTTAGACCGCACCGGAAGCATGGCTGGTGAGAAAATCAACCAGGCCAAATCGGCGCTGAAGTTTTGTTTGAACACGTTGAAGGAGCAAGATCGCTTCAATATTATTACTTTCAATGAATCCCCGAGCCTGATGTTCGAAAAGATGCAAAACCCGACCAGCGAGATCAGGAAAAAGGCTCTCAATTCCATTGATGATATAGACGCCACGGGCAGCACCGATATTAACAACGCCTTAATAACTGCGCGTAAGCAGTTTGATGGGTTGGATTCGCCTCGAAATTACGTGGTTTTTCTCACAGATGGCCAACCCACAGCCGGTATAACCGACCTGGACACTATCTTAAAGAACGTAAAAATGCCCAAGGCAAAGATATTTGTTTTCGGAGTGGGCTATGATGTCAATACGCATCTTCTGGATAAACTGGCTGAGCAAAACCGGGGCTCTACTGATTATGTGAGGCCAAATGAAAACATCGAAGCCAAAGTCAGCACATTTTTCGCCAAAGTGAGCGATCCGCTGCTCGCTGATGTTACATTGGAGATTTCAGGTGTGCAGATCAGCGACCGATTCCCATCTGCCGACATACCCGACATATTCAAAGGCACGCAATTGATAGTATTCGGCAGGTATACCGGTTCGGGCAATGTGAAAGTAACCATTACCGGTATGGCGGATAACTCAAAGAAGACTTTCACGCTCAATGCCGTGTTGCCGGATAAAGAAGATGAGAATGAGTTCATGCCTCAGCTATGGGCTGCGCGCAAGATAGGTTATCTTTTGGATGAGATAAGACTGCATTCGAATCAGGAGTTGATAGACGAGGTCGTGCAGCTTTCCAAAACTTATGGCATACCGACAGAGTATACCACGTTCCTTGCCGATGAGCGCAAGACCGTAGATATGCTGGTTGCGGACATAGCCGATGTCAAAACAAAGGCGGAATCGGCATCCAAGTTCGACAGCGGCTCGTTTGGTGTAGCTCAAAGCGCTAATGCGCAGGCGAGCAGGGGTCAAAATCAAATGCAAAACGGTGGTGTTGGTGGGATGAGCGGAGCTGCAAATAAGTTCGAAATCATAGGCAAACCTGCAGCAAACGGCAGGATAGGGGGAACATTCCAGAACTCCGACGACCGCACGGTGGTTGTGGCGAATGTGCAAAACATCGCCAAGCGCACTTTCTACCAGCGCGGAGATTTTTGGGAAGATTCCGACCTGCAGCCAAAACAGGCTCTAATGCAGATAAAGCAGTTTTCGGATGCTCACTTTAAGCTGCTAAAGGCATATCCAAAGCTATCGCAGTATTCTACGCTTGGAAATTTGAGGGTGATATTGGAAAATAATCAAGCGCTGGAAATCGGGCCGAATGGCAAAGACACAATGACCGATGCTGAGATTAAGGCATTGCTGAAGTAGAGGTATTATGTCTCGGGATTTCCGCTGCGCTCAAATCCCGAGACACCTCAAGTGACCATATGGGAACTGCGATCCCTAGTCACACTTCGCCATCCTGACGATTTCTCTATCAAAGAGCCTCGCTGAAATAATCAGCGCGGTTCTTTTAACAATGCTGTTCCATACCTCTCCAGACACAGGGCTACCGTGCCGATAATTAATGTTAATAGAACCGCATGTGACGCGCTCAAGAATGGCGCAGGCATCACGTTAGTCGTCAGAGAGGACGATATATCAACCAAATGACTGATCAGCTGGATTACATATTCTTCGTATATGGGCTGTCTTTTATCTTGATGGCTGCTCAGTGTCTCGTTTTGCGCCGTCGTAATAGGTCACTACCTTGGGGCCTGTTGGCGGCGTTCGGCATTATTCACGGCTTCAACGAGTGGCTGGATATGCTTGCCATATCATTGCCTGACACTCCCATATTCAAAGGCGCGCGATTGGTCGTGATGGCGGCTTCGTTTGTCGCGCTGCTTGAGTTTGGGCGGCGTGGGATCAGTCGAAATGGGCGGCCGCTGGTAGGACGATGGCTGACGCCGACGCTCCTGGGTCTGGCCGCGCTGGGCATGTTTTCCGGAAATATGAACGGGATCAACGCCGCGTGCCGGTATGCGCTGGGGTTGCCTGGCGCTATGATGGCTGCCGCCGCTTTATGGAGAGTATCTCGGGCTTGCGATCGATATGGCCTTCGCCTTGCGGCATTATCTATGCTGGTCTACGGCCTCGCAACGGGGCTGGTTGTGCCGAAAGCCGCGTTCTTTCCGGCAGTTTGGCTCAATCATGATGCGTTTCTAGCCGCTGCGGGCTTCCCCGTGCAGCTTATTCGGATGCTCTGCGCCCTTGCGGCTATGGCAGGATTATGGTTCCGAGGATTGCGCAAAAAGTCTTCGCACAAAAAAATCGAGTTTGTCCGGCGCTGTTCATTCCCGATCGCGCTCGTGGCGCTGCTCGCGCTGGGTTGGTTTGCAGCCGACTCGCGGGGGAAGAGCATGGACGCCGAAGTCCGGCATCAGTTGCTCACGCAGGTCGTGAGGATCGCCGACACCATCGACCCCGAACTTGTGAAAGCGCTCTCATTCACGGCGGCTGACAAGGACAATCCCTCGTTCCAGCGTATCCGCGAGCAGATGATCGCGTATAATCCGCTTGTCATGCCCAGGTCTGGCACCCAGACGCAATACTCTAGTATTTACAGCATGGTCCTGCGCGATGGCGCGATTATCTTCGGACCCGAGAGCATTGATGAAAACGACTCCAGGGCTTCGGAACCAGGAACGGCGTATGAAGAACCGCCTTCGGGACTGCACAGCATTTTCCAGACCCGCCGCGCATTCACCGATGGCCCCTACACCGACGAGTACGGCACATTCATCTCCGCCTTCGCTCCCGTTCTCGATCCCCGCACCGGCAAGGCGCTGATGGTGATCGGCATGGACATCATGGCCGACGATTGGAAAGCCCAGATTGCCGCTGCCCGTCTTCTCCCGATTATCGGCGCGCTGGCTCTGATCCTGATCCTGTTGGGCGGCGTGGGTGCGATCCATTGGCGAAACGCGCTTCCCGCCGAGAAACAGCCCCGATTCCGTCACATGGACACCGCTCTGGTGGCTGCGGTCGGCCTGACGCTCACGGTAGGGTTTTCGCTTCCGGCCCTTGAATCAGATAACCGCGAGCGCGGGAAGATTTTCCAGGAGATTGCCCAAACGCGCGCGGATAAAACCAACGATGGTTTCCACGCAATGCGTTCGGATGTCGCCGCGCTGGGCCGATACATACAGACCGACGAAGAAGTGACCCGCCAGGATTTCCATGATTACGCCAGCCCGATTATCGAGTCGGGCACAACGCAGGGATTCGGGTGGATTGCGTGTGTGCCGGCGGCCCAGAGAGCCGGAGTCGAGAGGATCGGCAACTTCGCCATCTGGCAAAAAGACGCCCGTGGGAAGAGAGTTCCCGCCTCGCCTCGCGCGAAATACTATCCTGTCACCTTCGTAGAGCCGTACGGCAGCTACAAGGCCGTCCTGGGTTTTGACGAAGGCTCGGAACCGACCCGCCGCGCCGCGCTGGAGAAGGCTATTCGCATAGGGCTTCCCACCGCAACAGATTCGGTAACCGTGATTAACAAGCCCTTCGACGGAGCTCAGCCCTTCGACGGAGCTCAGGATGGCGGGCAGCGGGCGCTCTTGGTGTTCTATCCGGTATTCGCAAAGCCCTTCGACGTAGCTCAGCCCTTCGACGTAGCTCAGGATGGAGATCAGGACAGCGAGAGGCGGCTCAGTGGCTTTGCCTTAAGTATGATGCGGTACCAAACACTGCTGGATCGCGCTGCGGAAAGCAGCGCGGGCGCGGCAAGCACGGTTGATACGCACCTGGTGGACCTGATGTCCGCTGATGGGCCGAGGGCGCTGGCTATGACCCCCAAAGAGGCGGCGAGGGACCACCCCAAGATATCGGACATATCCTATCTGGGGCGACAAGAATTGCAGAACACATCCCCGATCTTCGCCTTCGGGCGCGCTTACGCGGTGATCTCTCATCCGACTCCGGCATTCTTTGCCGCGTATCCGGCTCGGGACCACATTGTGACCGGCGCTGCCGGTTTGCTCATTACAATCCTCCTGTCTCTTCTGGCGGGTTTCATTCGCAATCGGCAAGCATTCCTGGAGCGCGAAGTGCGGGAGCGAACCGGCGAGATGCGAAAGAGCGAAGACAAATTTCGATTGCTCGCAGAAATGACGAGCGACTGGATATGGGAAGTCAATGCAGACGGCATATACACATACGCCAGCCCCCGGATAACAAGTATTCTTGGATTCGATCCGCAAGATGTCATTGGGAAAAGCCCTTTCGATCTTATGCCGCCGGAGGAGGCAGATAGGCTTCGGCCAGTATTTGGAAAACTGGTTGAGTCTAACAGGCCGATTGAGAATCTGGAAAATGTTGGCCTCACTAATGATGGAAGGAATGTTGTTCTTGAAACCTCCGCTCTCCCGTTCTTTGATGTGGAGGGCAACTTCGCTGGATACAGAGGCATAGATAGGGACATCACCCTGCGCAAGCAGGCCGAGGAAGCGCTGCGAAAGAGCGAAGACAAGTTCCGCGGCCTCTTCGAAACCTCCCGTGACGCTGTTATGACTCTGGAGCCTCCTTCCTGGAAGTTTACCTCCTGCAACCAGGCAACGGTGGAACTGTTCGGGGCGAAGGATGTGCAGGAGTTCACATCTCTCGGTCCTTGGGAAGTATCTCCCGAGCTGCAGCCGGATGGGCGCGCGTCTGCCGACAAAGCCAAGGAGATGATCGAGACGGCAATGCGCGAGGGGTCCCGCTTCTTCGAGTGGACGCACATGAGGATCGGCGGCGAGGAATTCCCCTGCACAGTGCTTTTGAGCAGGATAGAGCAAGACGGAATGCTGTTCCTCCAGGCAACGGTCAGGGATATAACCGACCAAAAGCAGGCGGAGGAGGCGCTGCTCAATGCCAATGCTGAGATCGACACCATGAACCGCCAACTTGAACAGGCGTTGCTTGATTCTAATCAATATGCAGTATCCTTGGAGATTGCGAAAGGGGAGATCGAGGAGCATGCTGTCGAGTTGAGTCACCAGGCGACCCACGACGTGCTCACGGGCTTACCCAATCGCCATTACTTCGAGCAACATCTCAGGAAGCTCATCAAGAGCGCTTCAGGCAAGAAATCACGCTCGATGGCTGTGCTATTCCTAGACCTGGACAATTTCAAGATAGTGAATGACACTATGGGCCATAAAGCGGGCGACGCAATGCTTGTGGACACTGCAGCCAGATTAAGTTTGTGCTTGAGAGACGGAGATTTTCTAGCCAGGATGGGTGGAGATGAGTTTACCATATTGTTGGATAATATCAGCTCTAAGGCTGACCCCGTAGTGATAGCTCAGCGAATTTTGAAACAGATCTCCGTGCCGTATGAGATTGATGGAAGCAAGCTGGCCATGGGGGCAAGCATAGGGGTAAGTATCTATCCGGATAACGCGGCGGATGCGGTTGAACTGCTCAAATTCGCTGACGCCGCCATGTACAGAGCCAAAGAAGTGGGCCGCAACAATTGTCAGTTCTTCTCCGACGAAATCAGCCAGGCAAACCTGGCAAGAGTAGAGATGGAACAAGATCTCAGACTCGCTATCGAGCGCGATGAGGTCAAGGTATACTACCAGCCCATTGTTGACGTAAAATCAATGCGGATCGTGGGCGCTGAGGCGCTGCTGCGGTGGAACCATCCAGAGAATGGCATAATCTCCCCAAGTCTGTTTATACCTATCGCCGAACAGACTGGCATGATACTTCAGATAGGCAAAATGGTTCTGGAAACTGCCTGCAAGCAGTGCAGAATCTGGCATGATATGGGTTACGCAGGCTTTGAGATGTCTGTAAATGTGTCGCCCATTCAATTGAGCGACATCGAATTCGTGTCAGAAGTGGATGAAGCCCTTTCTCAGGCCGGTTTGCCTCCGGGCAGCCTGAAGATCGAGGTCACTGAAACCACGCTCGCCAAAAACGACCACGACGAACTGGATGTTTTGGGCATTCTGAAGTCCTTGGGTGTGAGTATCAGCCTCGACGATTTCGGAGTCGGCTTCTCATCGCTCAGCAGGCTCAACAAACTTCCAATCTCTCACGTGAAGATAGATGGCTGTTTCATCAGGAACTGCGACCAAAACCAGAGTGACAGGGCTATGACCCAGTCAATAATTGTGATGGCCCACAATCTTGGCATGCAGGTTACGGCTGAGTGGGTTGAAGACCAGGCACAAATGGCGGTTATCAGATCGCTGGATTGTGATTATGCGCAGGGATACTTAATCAGCCCGGCGCTGCCTGCGGAGGCGTTTGGGGACTTCATTCGGGAGTGGACGCTTGCGCATCAAGAGGCAGACGCGGCCTGAAGTATATTTACTAACTATAGCCTCGCCTCTCTCTTTAGCTGCAAGTATTTGTTCACAGCGGCGATGGAGAGGTCTGCAGGGGTGGCGTCGATAGTTACGACCCCCATGTTCGCCAGTTGAGCCAGGGCGCTTTTGCGCTCGCGGATGATCCCTGCTGCGACCGTCTGAGTATAGATATCTGAAGCTTTGGCGGGCATTGCATCCACAATCGAAGGCAACTCATAATCTGCCAGCGCAACGCATACCACCAAATGCTTTCGAACCAACAGCCCCATGCTCTTGATGAGTAATCGACTGGATTCGGCATCGACCAGATCGGTAAACAAGAATATCAGCGAGCGCTTTGTTTGCTTGTGGCTTACGAACACTAGATTGTCGTAGTAATTGGATTCCTCAGTGCGCGGCTGGAGAACGTAGAGAGCTTCCATCAGCGCTGAGGCCTGTGACGCGCCTTTGCCGGGAGGCACAAACGCTATCGGCGACCCGGCGAAGCAAAACAGCCCAATGCGGTCATCGGATTGCGCGGCCACGTGCGTAAGGAGCACGGAGGCATTAATGGCATAATCGGCTTTGCTCAGGCCGAGCTTGCCATCGGAATCCTCCGTGCGGCTCGCCATTGTGCGGCCCATATCGATCATAATCATAATGTTCTGGCTATGCTCAACATCGTATTCACGCGTGATCAGGCTGCCTCTGCGCGCAGAGGCTTTCCAGTCAATATGCCGCAGCGAATCATCCGGCACGTAGTCGCGCAGGCGCTCGAACTCCCTGCCCTGCCCCAGCATCCTCGATTTGCGCAGCCCCATCATCGCCACACGATTCTCCCTGACAAGGATCAAGTGCTTCTTGGTCTGAAAAACATCCGGGTAGACCTTGACCGACATCTCACAAAGCACAGTTTCCTGGCGCATTATAAGACCTAAACGGGTTGTGTATCTGGCGTTTAGATTGCCAAACATATAATCTCCGCGCTGTTTGGGGCTGACTCTATAGTTCACCCGCCTGATTTCGTCCGGGTTTATGTTTATGCGAGCGGATGACGATTCGGTCTCAAACTCAAGCGGCGGTTCATCCTGCAAGGCGACGTTTATAGGCTGCTTTCCGGCGTGCGTTACTTCCAGCCAAATTGGGTTATCCTCACCGAGCGATAAGACAGACTCAGGCAATCGGGTCACTCTGCACTGACGCGAATCCATCACCCAGACGCAGTCGATAACAGCCATCACCAGCAAGAACAGCGCATAACCCGCCCCAAGCCAGATCATACCGTTGCCAAGCCAGGGGACGGCAAAAAACCACACAGACCCCGCCGCAAACGCGGCCGCGAGCCTGCGCGTGGGATATATGCGCGGCTTTGGCTGGCGGGCTGGTCTCATCTGGGCACCGGTACCGCGGCAAGTATGCCTGAGATCACTTCGTCGACGCTCACACCCTCGATTGAGCTTTCAGGGGAAAGAATTATTCTATGGCGCAAAATCGGCAGCGCGAGGCTTTTTATGTCGTCAGGAGTCACAAAATCTCTGCCCCTAAGCGCAGCCTGAGCTTTGCCGCATTTCAGCAGCGCGACCGATGCGCGCGGGCTTGCGCCCAGAACCACTCGATAAGCCGACCGTGTTTTGCGCGCAATGGCGGCCGCATAGCGGATAACATCATCGTCAGCCTTCACTTTTTGAACCTCCACAAATGCGTCCATCAACGGTTTAGAATCCGGCAGCCGTTCGATTCCTGCAGATTTCAGATCATGCGGATCGAAACCTTCATGAGAGCGCCGCACAACCTCCAACTCCTCGGCTTCCTCGGGATAGCCGACGATGACCTTCATGAGAAATCTGTCCAATTGCGCTTCCGGCAGCGGGTATGTGCCTTCGTATTCGATCGGGTTTTGCGTGGCGGCTACGAAGAAAATGCCATCAAGCGAGTGGTCGATGCCGTCTATTGAGACCATTCGCTCTTCCATCGCCTGCAGCATTGCAGACTGCGTGCGCGGGGGCGTGCGGTTGATTTCATCAGCAAGCATTATATTGGTGAATATCGGCCCCTTTTTAAGGCGAAACTCGGCTGCTTTAGAATCGAAAATATAGGTGCCGGTAACGTCGGTCGGCATAAGGTCCGGGGTAAACTGTATGCGCTTGAAATCGCACCCCAGCACATGCGCCAGCGTCTTCGCCATGAGGGTTTTAGCGATGCCAGGAACACCTTCCAGCAGCACATGCCCCCTCGAAAGAATGCAGACCAGCATCTGGTCGATAACCTCCTCCTGGCCTGATATGACCTTTGCAGTCTCTTTTTTCAGTGACTCTCCAAGTTCACGAACCGTCATTTCGTCAGTTCCTTTCTCATCTTGTGCCATTTTCTGGCCAACGCAAAAACCGATGCCTCATTAGACTTTGAACCTTTTTCGGTGGCTGCCATGCAAAGTTCATTAAGCGCACTAACCTTATCTGGATGCCGACTGGAAGCGGCTTCCATTATCGCAGCCAGACCGGCATTTGGTGACAGCCCCAAAGACCGTGCCACATCATTAATAAACCTGCGGCCAAGCTCTTCACGCACAATATCTGTCGCATGTGCTTTCCTCAGAAGCGCCGACATCGAGCCCAAATACTCGCCCCGCTGCCGAGTCCCCTCCATAAGCGGCACAATTCTGCCGAATCGCCTGGATGTGGCGAATAATAACAGCAAAAACGCAAAAGCAAGCGCCGCCAACCCCAATTTTGCCGGAACGCTGATGAGCGACATTATGCCCTCTTCGGTACCATATCCATGATGAAATTCATCGAATGTCACCGTGGGCTTTCCGCCAGGCATTCGATAATCGAGCGCATTGAGAACAATATTCAAATTGCCGCCTTTGCCTATTCCTCGGTTAGTCAGCGATGAACTGCCAGGCATTACGATCACTGTTCCCCTGCCCCATTTCATGCTTCCAAGCGTAACACCAACAGTGTCCGCGAAAAGCGGAGCAATGGCATATTTCTTCGAACCCTTTGGCTCGCACGGAGCCAAACTCAGTTGCCCTCACCCAGATGGCTTGACGAACTTGGCCAGATCATCCAGACTCATCAATTTGTCGTATATACGGCCAGCATCAAGTATCGCCTGTGAGCAAACGCCGGGCGCGAGAAATGAAGGGTATGCCGGATTCGCATATTTCGCCTTAGGTTCATCATCCTTGGCTCCATATCGCACCATACTCTGTGCGGAAACAATAAGTATATTGCCGCGCTCAACCCAGCGCTTTACATCTGCCCATTCGCTTTGACTGGGTGATATTTCAGGCGAGAGAATGAACAGCACGCCATCTGGAGGGTCTACACTCAACCCGGTAATTTTCCTGCTCACCGGATAGTCGAGCTTGTTTAGAGTTTCGTATAGAGCTTTGACGCCGCCGGGCTTGGAAGAATATGTGGTGGCTCTGGGCACACGCTCTATTCCCGAATCACCATCACCGCCTTTTCCTAGAAAGACGGCAACAAGCGCCACAAATACCAGCAGCCCGATGAGTATCCAAACATCCTTAGAGAATTTGCGCATTAGAGCATCTCCTCCAAAGACTTATATTTGCTCACGCAAGTCTCATAATCGCCCGCTGCGACGCAACGCTCGCCGTAAATCAGTTCGTCGAACGATGAAGTCATGTTCCTGAAGACTTCGGTGGCTTCCGGCGCGCTTTGGCGGGAAAGCGCGCGCAAGTATTCCCAGTTTGTGATTCCATCAGCATAGCTGATCAGCTTGGCTTTGTCTAATGTGAGAATGGTTGCTATATACATATTTCGATAAGCTTCGCGATAACGGCCTTCAGAGGCCTGTTTCTGGGAAGTCTCAAGAATAGATTTCAGAGATGGCGCAGATCTGCGAACAATTTGCTGCTGCCCTGCTCGCTCGCGTTTGGGAGCTTTCACAGAATAGTAGGCAAGAAGCCTCAGCGCCAGAAATACCAGAACCGCCACAAAAGCGATAACAATAACCCCCAGCAACACCCACCCGATTGCGCTCGCAACCACAGGCGCAACCATCATGCGCTCTAATAGATCATCGCGAGCATCCAAAAGCTTTTGCAGCCAGTTTTCAATCGTAGAAGTCTTGTATCGAGCATCGGCAAGCTCATTTTTGAGCAAGTTGGCTGCTTTTTCTCTATCTACAGAGATGTTTGAAGATTTGCCGCCGATAGCGTCTTTGATGGCCTGCACTTGCTTGGAGAGAGTTTCAATTTTGCTGATCCTATCATTGCCATTGGAGTAGTTGATCTCTCGCAGGCTATTTCGAATCGGCGCAAAATCGGCTTTCACTACCTCCCCATTGGGCATGGATACGCGCATTTCCGGCGGAACGCTCTCATAGAGCGAGTCTATTGTCTTCTCCGAAGAACCCGCGCGGCTGCGCTCCTGTTTCAACGCCCAATCAAGGCTCTGTGAAGCAGACGTAAGCATCTTATCATACTGCGACAGCGTTTCAGCCGAACCACGCAATGGTAAACCCACGCATAGCCCGGCTGCAATAAGCGCACAGACGAAAGAACGCCTTAGCAAACAAGTTCTGTTTTCAAGAGTCAATGAAGACCTCAAATATAATCAGAATCTGGGCTATTGGGAGATAGGGCTTTGAACGGCGCTCGATTTCATATTACTCGCCAGCATCTCTATGTCGAATCCCTCTTTGCGAATGCGAATATCATAATAAAGAAGCACGAATGTGATGGCAGAAAGCGGTGACATAAGTGACATCGTAATACCTGCCATAATCCCATAGCCAATTCCCGGATTGTAGGCTGTTTTGGCCATTGCGTGCTTGAAAATCTCGCCAATATACGGGAATGTCAGGACCGTAGAAATCACTAAATAGACGACAACATATAGCAGAACGACAACAAATATCCGGCCCCAGTTGCCATTGGTAAGTTCTCTGCTTCGCACTCGTGCTGCATTGTCGCGCACACCTTCGATTATATTTACCTGCGCTACAAATGCATAGCGAAACGCCAGCATGATTCCCGGCACAAGACAGCAAACTAGCCCTACACTAACAAATATGTTACAGACCACAACTGTGGACACCAACGCAAACAGCTTTCCCTTAACGCTCTTCAGCGAATCCGCTATTGAAACGGTTTGCCCAAGGTAGGTTTTCGACACGGCCGATATAGTTGCGGCCAATACGACATAGGGAGCAATCCACATTAGGATAATCTGCGAAATAGTCTGCAAGCCCCCCCGCCTGTCCCATACACCAACAGATTCAGAGGAATATTAATGACTGCTGATATGCCGGCAAACAACATAAAGTTGTTCTTGTACAAATCAAACAGCTCATCAATGATTCCTCCGTAATCCATAGG
>JAPLCU010000105.1 GCA_026392045.1 Armatimonadota bacterium | reverse complement strand
GACCTCGCGCATTACCTGGGTTGCAATCTCTATCGCAGCCTTAAATTGCGCTGCTTTGTGCAGTTCAATTTCCAGATCAGCAACTTCCTCACGCAGCCTTGGATAATCCTTTCGGTAGGCATCCACGCAGCCGCCCACTTTTTTCTCCAAAACAGACACGTCAAGACCTGCCTTGTCCAGCTTCGCTCGCATTGCCTGGCGCTCATTTTCGATTTCAGATGAAGACCTGCCGGTAGCTATAACCATATCTCCCAAAGCCAGGGCAAGCTCCGCTTCCTCTTCGCCCAATTTAGTTAGAGCCTCATCCGGGGCCGCATGCTTGGCGGCGGAGGGCATCAGCAAATCCTTAATCTCGCGGTATCGCCGAAACAGCTTCTCAGCCTCATCGAATTTGCGCAAAGCTTCATCAAACGGCAGGTTTTTGTCAATTCCTGCATCTTTCAGAATACCTTGAGCAATAGCTTGCTCTTCGTTGACGCCGGCATGCGCCTTTTCTATATCTCTCGCGAGGCCGGAAATCTCCAGTTCAAATGTCCGCATTCGCTCGCGATCATTTATGTATCTTGCTAACTCTTCCTGGGTCAGTATAAGAAGCTCGATTATATCGCGGCCGTCGGTATCGACCTTAAAACGGCTCAATACCCCAACGGCTCTTTTTTTTGCAGATTCCAATGATTCTTCAAGCTGGGCTGATTGTGCCATAAGTGAGTTCAAAGACTCGGATTGGCCCATCGTTCGCTCGCATTCTTTGAAAATCGCGGCCATCTCTTGAGGGCTGAAAAAACCTGCCGCATCAGAGATAGACTCCATCCTCGATACGTTTGCTTCAGATCGAGCTTTTGCAGAATCCACATGAGCCTGATTTTCTTTAATGCTTCTTTCCAACCGAGCTTTTTCATCTGCGCTCAGGCTTGCGGCTTTGCTTAGCTGGACAATTCCGGCTGCGGCAATAAGCACGCTTGCAATTGCCCAAACCAAGCTGGAAGCTGAATAATTCCTATGCAGCATTAAGTTCACAAACGCCGCAATTCCACCCAAGCTTCCGATAGACAAGAGCGCAAGACCCAGAATGCGCAATATTAATCGGCTTTTTATAATAATCTGCAGCTTCATACTGCTATCTAGTTTTGCCGCTTCAGCTTCGTGTTTCTCAGCAGAAAACGCCAATTCAGTTTCACGGCTCGATCTTAGCAATTCACGATCGGCATTTGTGAGATGATCGAATCGCCGCCAATTATTGAGCGAAACTTTAGTATCCACCCCTTCCGCAGCAAGCGCGCGTCTTTCGATTTCAGCTCCGCTGCGCTTATTTGCACACTGTTCAATTGCGGCCTTGATTGAATCCTCGCAGCTCTTAAGCGTGGAGCGATCATCTTCATTTGCATCGGCAAAACGGCTGGCCGTGTCAATTCGTGCCTGAATTTCATCAACATTTCGCTGTAAAGACGCTTGTTTATCCGCAATTGCAAGCGCCTGAGATCTGCGCTCACCCATTCGCGCAACAGTCTTTGTCAATTGCCCGCTGCGTTCGATAGGAAAAGAAGCATAGCTTTCAAGCTCCGCAAGCTCAAGCTCAAGCTCGCTAACATCCCCAGAATTGGCCTTCATCGAAGCAATTCTCTCGCGCACTTCCCACAAACGCGCAGCCTTATATTCATTATCAGATTCTATCAGGTCTTCGCTTATCTGCTTCTGCCTTGCGCGAGCTTCATCCAGCGCCCGAGCATCTGCCCCTGCCGCTTCCAGGCTCAAATCCAAAGCCTGCATAGCCGCCCGCTTCTTCGCAATCGCCTCAGAGAGCCGCTTAATTGCATTCTCGGTCTTAATCGTGCTGTCCAGCGTATACTTGGCGCTTTCGAGCGCTGCAATGGCAATATCGCCGCCGGTCTCGTCTGGCGCCCCATCCACAAGCGCCGAGAGCCGGGCTTGAATATTTGGCGATGAACTGAACCGGTGCGCCTCTTTGCCTGAAATAATCGCCAGTCGGCTGAAATCTTCGCGTGGGAGCTTCAAAAATTGAAAAGCCAGGTCAGAATTGCACTGCGCGCTTATATCTCTATTTGTCTCTTTTTCGCGAATGGCGAATCTATCCCTGGCGAAATCTCTTTCTATCACATAATGCGCGCCATCGGCCTCGATCTCCATTTCAATGGCATAAGCATCCCCGCGCCATGGCCTGAAAATATCCTTGAGCTTTACCGCTTCGCCTGTGCTCTTACGCTTCGGAAATCCGCACAATCCTGCAACTATCGCAGCCGCAAGGGTCGATTTCCCGCTCTCGTTGCTTTCCAGCACAAGCACGGCTTTATTATCGGGGAACTCATACGCGCGCTCAGAAAGGCAGCCAAAACCAAATATGTGAATACGCTCAATCCGCATCTCTTGGCTCCAATTTCCGCCCATCCAGCGCATACAGGCCGTAGTAAACCGCATCATGCAAAGTTTTGCGCTCCGATTCATCTTTCGCAAGCTCGCTAAGCTCCAGCATCCGCCGCACGAAATCAGACTTCAGCGAAGAAGCCGCAGATTCCATCGCCAATGCTTCCAAATCATAATCCGGTTCCACTCTTCCCGCGCTTACATGCACATGGAAAAACCGGTCAGATAATTCAACCGCTGAAGTATCTATTTTAAGCGTGGATGCCGCCGATCCATAGAGCGAAATGCTCACTATGTCGCATTGCCTGGCTCCAGAGGCAGCCAACATAGCTTCAAGCTTGCCCAGAAGCGCGGCATTATCTGCGGCGCCAGTCACGTCAACCTCTATCCCAATTATCTGCCGCTGGGCAACTTCGCGCTTCTCCAAGATCACTCGGCCATCTGCATCTATCTCTCCCACCAGCACACATTTTTCGCCGGTCTCATCAACGCCGCGCCCCTGCAAGCACCCTGAATAAGCTCCGCGAATATTGCCTTGCGCATCAATTATTTGGCATTGCGAATGGTAATGCCCAATAGCGGCATAGGAAAAGCCCTGCGAGATCAGTTCGGCATCTGAAAACGGAATAACCGTCTCTTTGCCGGGGGGCGCATAACCGTCGCGTGAGCCGTGAAAAAGCAAAATATTATGCTTGCGTTTTTCGCACGGAATCGGCGTGGCCAGCGCTCGCTCGGTCACGCCTCTATGGGCATGAGCAATGCCGGTCACCGTGCAATCGAGCTCAGCCAGCGCAATAGTCTTGAAGCAGCTATCCGTGAATATATGAACATTATCCGGCCATTTTGCGCCGTTGGGGTCTGTGTAAGGGCTGCCAGGCCAGAGGTTGTCGTGGTTGCCCGGCGTAATGAAAACCGGAATCGGAGCAATAGCCCTGAATAAATCAGCAGCAAACGCGGCGGTTTCGGGGCGAACAGACTCATAATCGAACAAATCCCCAGGTATAAGCGCCATATCCGCACGAGTTTCACCAGCAAGCGCACACGCACGCGCCAGCGCAGCTTTCAAATCTTCCTGCAAAATCGCCTTCTTATCCGCAGGCAGGTTCAGCGCGCCGCCAATAGAAGAATCAAGATGAACATCCGCAAACTGGACAAATCTCACAATCTAACCCCACATCTGCATAATTACGGAAATAATACCATATACGGGGCAATCTGTGCTTGCCAACTCTCGTTGAGTGAGGGGAGGGCGAGGCTCCCGCCGAGCCTTGTAGCTGCGAAGGAAAATGGCTCAGGGGGACCTTCGCCCTCCCGTGGTCGCCGCAACAAAAAAGCCGCGGCACATACATAGTTAAATGGCAGGCGCCTCGCTCTAGTCTGACGTGGTTTTCAGCTCATTCTTTACTTCTATCACCTTTTTGCGGGCGGCTTCTATGTCCGCTATCAATAGCGCTTTTCCCTCGTCATAAGACGTCCCAGCCTGGCGCAAAATATAAGCAGGGTGCAGCGCTGCTATTGCGTGCCGAGCGTATTTGGTCGGGAAGAATATCCCGCGCTCCTGGGTCATCTTGAAATCTTTCTTTATAACAAACTTGGAAGATGGCGCTCCCAGGCACAGAATAACAAGCGGCTTAATTGTTTCAATCTGCTTTTCAAGCCACGGGGTGCAAGTCTCGATCTCGCTGGTGGAGGGTGGGCGGTTGCGCGTGCGGCTGTTCTCAATAATGCATGCGCGGCATTTCAGAACATTGCATATAAACACATGCTTCCTGCTAATTCTGCAAGCGCCAAGGGCTTCATCCAAAAGCGCGCCTGCTCTTCCCACGAATGGCCGACCGGTAGCATCTTCGGTTTGCCCTGGTCCTTCACCTATTATCATCAATGGTGTCTCAGGGTTGCCTTCGCCGAAAACCACATTTTGGCGGGTTTTCGCAAGCTCACACTGGGTGCATTGAAAACATTGCTCACGCAATTCTTCTATCTGTTGAGTTATGCTGGTTATTGTTGTGTCCATTGCTATTCCGCCATTCTGTCGAGCTCGGCTTTAATTTTTTTATAAGTGGTTTCAAGCGCTTCCGGGATGACTTTAATATCCGCCAGCACCGGCATGAAGTTTGTGTCCCCGCTCCAACGCGGCGCTATGTGCATGTGTATATGCTCGGCAATCCCAGCGCCTGCAGCAGCGCCAATGTTCCAACCAATGTTGAACCCATCCGGCCTGCAAATGTTCTTCAGCGCATTGCAGCATTTTTGCGCGAGCTGCATGATTTCCAGATTTTCATCATCATTAAGCTCGCTAAAATCGCCTATGTGCCTGTAAGGCGGAATCAGCAAATGCCCGTTGGAGTAGGGGAATGCGTTCATGATTACATACGCATGCTCGCCGCGCAGCAGAATGCGGTTTTTTTCATCATCATTCTGGCTCGGGAAGACGCAGAAAATGCAGCCGTCCACTCGGTCGGCAACCATATATTCCAAACGCCACGGCGCCCAAAGTCTTTCCATAACATCAACACCTCGTTTTCAACAGCACTCCAATTTACAACAAAGCGCAGGCTTAGTCAATACCTGAGAGAAAACTTCTTTGGTTCGATAGTCGGATGGTATGATAGCCCGATGGCTGGGAAGGGATGTCTCTTAGTTATGAACTTGGTCTTTCGGGATTTGAATGGAGCCGCAGGCGGAATGGAAATCCCGAAACCTCCGGAAGCACTTTCCAACAATCTACGAAGGGTTTCGGGAAAGGGGTTTCCCGAAACAACTAACAACTAAAGTGGAAAGCCCGGAAGGAGGCGCTTTCCGGAAGATTGTGGAGTATATCTGAGGGTTCCTTGCGGCGGCAGGGGGATGGTTCCTGAACCACTGAGACGCTGAAGGGAATGAAGCGGATGAAGCTAGAATTGGGGGCTTTTTCTGTGTAGCCGAGGGGTTTCGGGAAAGGGGTTTCCCGAAATAACTGAAATGTCTTATCAAACACCTTGAGCAGACAACCGACTCTCCTGCTATCTAGCCCTTTTTGCCATTCTGGCGCGGCGCATGAGGTGGTTAGCCCAGACAACAAGCTCAAGTGTCACCTCGAGAGCGTCTTTGTGCCTATGTGCGTGGGCGCGCGGGTTACGTATGCCAGTCATGCAACCCGAGTATATCTCCATGTAGCCTAATTGCTCGTTTTTTTCAGATGTAGTTTTCAGATGGCTAAGCTTTAGCTTGGGCGCCTTAACAGAGAAAACGCTTTTCATCAAGGCGCTTCCGTCGTCTGAGGACTTGGCTTTCAATTTAATGTAGTTGTTCAGGCACTTGAACGCCTCTTCCACGGCAAGGGCGTAATGTCCGTCCGCAAAAAGCTGACGGCAACATGCAACAATTTCTGGTTCAGTAACCAAAAGATCAAAGAGTTCATTGCCGGGCGGGTTCTCACGCTCTAACGGTTTCTGACAAAGGGATTGGACTTTCTTCGCCAACGACAGCAAGCATTTAGCGTCATTTACATCCATATCAGCTCCTGCCGTACAGGTGCTTCGCCATGCTGGCAAATATCTGATCAATCTGTTCTGGTGTGGCGTTGGCATCAATATGAATCTGCACGTCGATGTGCAACGATGGGTCGGGGGATATTGGAGCTTTACCGATGATGGTCTGCTTCTTCTGAGGTGCAGCTTCATCGGCTTTGGTGTCTTCCCTATCGTTCTTGACAAGCATGGCCTCATTCTCCCCGTCCCCAGAGCTGTCGAATTTCGGGCTACAAACATACTTGCCATCATTTTCTTGTAGCAAATTAGCGCGGAGAAGTAATTCTATCAAGCAGTTTGCGCCTATCTTGCTGTAGCGGCTGCTATGCATACCCAGTGCTTGCAACACCTTTCCTTGGATACTGGACTTGTCGATCTCTTTCTGAATGTGTATCATATCGAGTACTTTGTTTGTGTGTTCGCATTCCCGCATGATTTTAGCCCAATTTTTTGAAACATCTTCCGCAACTCTATTTGAAATCGCCAGAGCCAGATCATGCCCCTTTTTGGTTAGTTTCTTCTTGGTGCCACCTTCCAATATGCCGACGGCGACAAGAAACTTATGATTTGGCGAAAGTTGTGTCTTATGTATGCTGGCGCGTGAAGCTACCTCGTCCAGCGACACAGCTTGTTGCCCGCTGCGTACGTAGGCATGAATTATTTTGTCAATCATATCGTAGCCACTACTCGGTAAAACGAATTTTACACTATCGGTCATTTATATCTCCCTTAGGCTTTGTTGTCTTTGCATAAACTGCTTCGCGGACATTACATTTTATAACAAACAAACAAGCTAGTCAATTTATTACCATGCTTCGGCACTGTTTCTTCGTCCCGAAGCCAAATCACAGCTCAAACCCCCTCCACCCTAACAGCGCAGACCTTAAATTCAGGAATCTTCGCTACCGGGTCGAGGGCTGATATTGTTAGGCATTCGTTGTTCGGGAAACCCTTTTCCCGAAACCGCCGGACGAACTATCTAACAATCTATTGGAATAGCAGGTAGCACATCTGCTCTTGGTATTCAATGAGCGCGATTGCTATATATATGGTTTTCTGCTTCATTCTTAGGCATTAGACATGTTTGCGGTGTTTTCCTCTTTGTTGTTACGCGGTTAGTTTCGGGATTTCCGTTTCGCCGGCGCTCCACTCAAATTCCCCTATACTTAGAACCTATAACTTATGACTTACGACTTAATTGACAGCCAATCGCGCGTTTAGGTATCCTATAGGCGGCGAGTTTGGCGCTTTTAGACACAGATAAGGATTTGCTGCTATTTATATGGATTATTTGATCGATACTCACGCTCATTTGAATGACCCCAAGTTTGCCGGTGACTTGCCTGAAGTTATCGCGCGCGCGGAGGCTGGCGGGGTGGGGAAGATTGTGGTTTGCGGGTATGATCTTGCGACCAGCCGCTCTGCAGTGGAGCTTGCTCGGCGATTTGAATGCGTTTACGCGACCGTTGGAGTTCACCCACACGATGCCAAGAGCTTCGATGATAAAACTCTTCACGTTTTAGCAGAACTTTCTGCCCAGAGTAAAGTCTTAGCTATAGGAGAGATTGGGCTGGATTTTCATTACGACTTCAGCCCGCGCCAGGAGCAGTATGCGGCTTTTAGAGCGCAGATTGACTTGGCGGGAAGCTTGAGTTTGCCGATTGTGGTTCATAGCCGAGAATCGAACCCGGAGGCAATGGCGATTTTGCGGGAGCATTCTCAGAATATTCTACGGTGCGTTTTTCATTATTTTTCAGGCGATGAAGACTTTGCCCGCGAAGCGCTGGATATGGGTTTTTATATTGGAGTTGATGGGCCGGTCACTTATAAAGCTTCTGAAAAGCTGCGAAGGGTTGTTGCGATGTGTCCTGAT
>JAPLCU010000160.1 GCA_026392045.1 Armatimonadota bacterium | reverse complement strand
ACATCCGAGAAAGGACTGAAGAATGGCTGGCTTCGGCTTCGGCATCAGGATACCGAAGCAACCAATGGCTGGCTTCGGCTTCGGCATCAGGATACCGAAGCAACCAATGGCTCGGCGGGAGCCTCGCCCTCCCGTCACTCACCGAGAGTGAGCTCTTACCATAGACCTATGGAGACGAGAATGAAAATTACTGCAATAGTAATGGCCTCGAATGTCACTGCAGATCCCGCTCTTGCGCGGATTTCGCCAAATGGGTTGAAGTCGCTCATATCGGTCAATGGCAAAACGGCGGTATCTTATGTTGTGGAGAACTTGAAAGCCTGCAAGCATATCTCCAATGTGATATTGGTCGCGGACAAAGACAGCCGGTGCGATATGCCCGAACCCGATCTATTTATCGAATCGTCCGGCAGCGAGGCACAGGACATCATGGCGGCGGTGCGCGCGGCGGGCGATGCTTCGCGCTGCCTTATTATAACTGGCGATATGCCGCTTGCCAATGCAGAGGTGATAACTGATTTTCTAACGCATGCCCCTGATTGCGACCTCGTTTACCCGATAGTTGAGAAGACTGACGTCAAAGAAGTGTTTCCGCAGCACGAAGCTTACTATGTAGGCACAAAAGAAGGCAGATTCACAGGTTCAAGCAGCCTGCTTTTTCGTCCGGAAGTGGCAATTGAGCACGAAGCGATGATCACAAACTTATTGAACGCTCGTAAAAACCCTAGCGCTCTCCTGGGGTTGCTCGGGCCTGGTATGGCGATGAAATTGATGTTTGCCAAACCTGCCATCAGCGATTTCGAGGCTCAGCTCTCCCGTGCGCTTGGTATCGACTGCCGCGTATTCATCAGCCATTACCCAGAGCTTGTGATGTCCATCGACTCAACCGATGACATTCGGCTGATGGATTCCCACCTCTCCCTTCCTTCCTAACACCCTCTCCCCGTCCCTTCCCTCCTAACACCCAACACCTAACACCCTCTCCCCGTCCCTTCCCTCCTAACACCCAACACCTAACACCCTCTCCCCTATTCCATCGGTGATCCGCCGTCATTATCGGCTACTACGTCTTCAGTGGAAACTCCCAGCGCTCCCCGGATTTTTGTTGTCATGTCTCGCAATTGGTTGAGCTCGTCATTAGTTTTGACTTTACCAAGGAGAGAGACAATCTGGTTCGACACACTAAACTCAATGTTTGAAACATCGAGTTCTTTCTCAATTGCCAGCATTTTGCTCACTTCCTCGCTTATCTCTTCGTCAGAATACTGATCCGGGAATTGCTCACTGGCTACTGCGCCGGGGCCTGGAGGGGCATATTCACCGGATAATCCAAATGCTGTATCTCCTATATCACCTTCAGCGGGGCCATAGCCGAGATGCGGGTCGCTGACCTCGCTGACGAGCATTTCATCGCGGTTCATCGACACAACGCGAATAATATTATCGACCTCGATGATGCCATCGACCCTATAAGCCAGCTCTTCAGCCGCCTGTTTTTCTTCCTCGCTGGATGCATCTCCGCTCAGAGTTGCGATGCCGTTATGGACATCCACATCGATCTCCATAAGCCCCAGCCGTTCGTCGGCAATCAGGTTCGCTTTGATTCGCACTGCATTCAGCCTATCCATAACCGCCATCTTGCGCCACTCCCTGCTATTGAAAGAATAGTTGTCAGTAAGCTTTATACCCCTTGCAAGGCAGCTTTGAAAACTTATTTTGCAGCAGCAGATGAATCGTTGAAACCCAGTGTTCTCGTCATAAACTCCCTTTCGGGCTCTTCCGCTCTCCACTTTCCACTTTCAACTTTCCCGCGCGAGTGCTATAATTGTGGCGGAGGATGTATGACTAAACCTTTCACCAATGATGATAGAGAAAAAGCCATCGCCAGAGCGGTTAACACGCTTCAAAGCGAGGGTGAGGCCATTTTGCGCCTTTGTGATAGATTAGACGATTCCTTTGCCGAGGCTGTGGAGTTGATTCTTTGCTGTAAAGGCAGGCTGGTTGTGACCGGCATGGGAAAATCCGGCGCTATCGGGCGCAAGCTCGCAGGCACTTTTTCCAGCACCGGCGCCGCCTCGCTGTTTTTGCATCCTGCCGAGGGAATTCACGGCGATTTGGGAATGGTGACTGCTGACGATATCGTGCTGGCGCTTTCCAATAGCGGCGAAACCGAGGAAATAGTGAATATTCTACCGGCCATCGCCAGGATAGGCGCGAATATGATCGCGATGGTTGGGCGGAGAGATTCCACTCTCGGCGCTTATGCGAAAGTTGTGCTGGATTCGTCAGTGGAGAGCGAAGCCTGCCCGTTGGGTCTGACTCCCACCACCAGCACGGCCGTGCAGCTGGCTTTGGGCGATGCGCTTGCGCTGGCCGTTATGGAGGCGCGCCATTTCACCAGCGAAGACTACGCGCTTTTCCATCCGGGAGGTGCGCTTGGCCGAAGGCTGCTTTTGAGAGTTTCAGATGTTATGCGCACGGGGAAGGCCGTCGCAATTGTGGAGAGGAATATTATGCTTCGCGATGTCATGTTTGCCATCAGCAAGGCAGGCGCGGGCGCCGCGCTTGTGGTTGATGATTCGGGCAGGCTCGCGGGCATTATCACAGATGGTGACATCCGCCGCGCTCTGCTCGCCGATGACAACGCGCTTCTTAAGAAAGCTGAGCAAATAATGGTGGCATCCGCGCGCACCATAAGCCCGGATAGGCTCGCAACCGAGGGACTGCGCTTGATGGAAGGCCCACCCAGGCAGATCGGTGAAATGCCGGTCATAGAGGACGGCAAACCCGTGGGGATGCTGATGCTGAAAGACTTGGTATCCGCAGGAATTGTATAGGATTTTGCGCTATACCTGCACATACCTTGACTGGCTCAATATAGTAAATCACATAACCAAACTCACGTATTGTCATGCTGAACTTGATTCAGCATCTAAACACAGACCCTGAATCGAGTTCAGGGTGACATGCGCGTTCGGTGTATCGGGACTACAGTCCCGATACGAAAGAGGCTGGAGAACCAACATTTGAACGACAAATTATCTAAAATCAAACTGCTGGCAATGGATGTCGATGGCACCCTCACGGATGGCAATATAATATTTCTTCGCGGCGAGCAGGCTAAGCTTTACAGTGTGTATGACGGCTTGGGAATAAGGCTTGCGATGAACTTTGGCCTGGGTATCGCTTGGGTCACGGGTAATGTGACGGAGTCTGTGGTTGCGCGGGCGAAATCGCTCGGGATAAATGATGTCTACCAGGGCGCGCGGTTCAAAAGCGAAGCCATGAAGCAGATCGCCATAGATCACAATTTGACCATGGAAGAGATCGCCTTTATCGGTGATGACCTCAATGATATCCCCGCGTTCGAGTGCGTTGGCGTATCTTTTGCGGTGGCGAACGCTGTGCAAGAGGTTCTCGACCGAGCTGACATCATCACTAAAAAGAACGGTGGGCGAGGGGCCGTTCGCGAGGCCATCGAGACTATTCTCAAAGCGCGCGGAAATTGGGATGAGGCGGTCCAAAGTTTTCTCGACGAACTCGCTCGCGAAGAGGCCGGAGAAAGTGGCCCGGAGGCTGTCGCCTGATGGCGCATCTCACCATATTTCATACATCTGATACGCACAACAAGCTGACCTCGGAATACGCGGCCAGGCTGCATAAGCTTAAGGAGGCCAACCCCGGCAGCCTGATGCTGGATTCCGGCGACGCTATATGGTCCGGCAATATGTATTGGAGGCTGGGCGGCGAGCCCGTGCTCGATCTGATGAACGGTGTTCCATACAATGCAATGTGCATGGGCAACCGCGAGTATCATTTTTGGAGCTTGGGGGTCAGTTCCAAGACCTCGCGCGCTGATTTCCCGGTTCTAAGCGCGAATCTCCGAGCTACCCGTGATAGGCAAATATCGCCCACACCTCCGCACGTCCAATTCGAGCGCGATGGGGTGAAGATTGCTGTATTTGGCCTTAGCGTGCCGTGCATTACCGAAAAAATGCTCGTCAAGAATATTTCTGATTTCTACTTCGAGAACCCCATCGCTGCCGCCGCCGAACTAGCGCCTCAGCTCAGATCTGAATGTGATATCTTGATTGCTCTCACGCATATTGGCATCAAAGAAGACCGCCAACTCGCCGAAAAGGTCGATGGAATTGATCTCATACTAGGCGGCCACACGCACCTTCTCACCGAGGAGCAGGTCGGCGAAACAAGTATATTTCATCATGGTTCATACGCTCATTACGTGGGCCGAGTAGATATAGAAATTGAATCGGGCAAAATCACAAGCATAAAAAACGAACTCATCCCCCTGGCGAAAGCGTAGGATAAGCTGTGGAAGCATTCAAAGCAATTTTAATATCTATCGTGGTTCTTCTTGCCGGCGCCGGGTTTGGGCGTTTTGCGCGCAAGCTTTGGAGCGAAAAACATGAATCGTGGCTAGAACAGATTGTGCTCGATACAGCGCTTGGCATGGGATTGCTTTCGCTGGTGATCTTTGCGCTGGGTCTGCTGCAGCTTTTCCGCCCAATCGTGTTGGTATTTGTAATTGCGCTTTCCACTCTAGCTTTGCTTGCTTCGGCCATACGCAATCGGCTCGGCGGGAGCCTCGCCCTCCCCCCCCCCTCCCGGCTCTCCACTTTCCGCTTTCCGCTTTCCACTATTATCTTTCTAGTAATCACGCTCGCCGCAATCATCCCCGCCGCCGCTCCGCCAGCGATGTCAGATTGGGATTCGCTCGCATACCACCTAGCAGTGCCGAAACTTTACATTGAGCACGGCGGAATCTATAACATCGGCATAATGTCTCACTCAAACTTCCCTTTTTTGATGGAAATGCTCTATATCCCTGGGGTTATGTTGAATTGCCCAGAGGCTGCCCGGGTTCTCAATTTCTTTGTCGGCATTCTGCTGATAGCGAGCGTTTGGCTGCTTACAAAGAGGCATTTCAGCGCCAAAGCTGCGCCTATGGCCGCGCTCGGCCTTGCGGGAATGCCGATTGTTCTTTTTTTGGCGACCACAGCCTACATTGACCTCGCGACCACCCTCTATACCGTGATTAGCATTTATTTGCTTCTGAACTATCTGGACACCCGTGAGCGAGCGTATATCATAGGCAGCGCAATTGCGGCGGGGTTTGCTGCATCAACAAAGATGACGGGCCTTGTGACCATCCCTCTTATAGTTGCCTGGCTGATCATTGACCGATTCGCGGCTGAGCGGAAAATCGAATGGAAGCGCGGGCTGATGTTTGTTGGCGTTGCGTTTTTGGCCTGCGCGCCCTGGTATATCAAGACATTTATCTACACAGGCAACCCTGTCTACCCATTTTTTTATGGGCTATTCGGCGGGCGAAATTGGACACCTGACATGGCGAATCTATATGCGGCAAGTCAGGCCAAGTTCGGGATGGGTCATGATATAACTGCATTCTTAATGCTGCCGTGGAATTTGGCGTTCCATTCAGAAAAGTTCTACGACACCCCGTTTTTGTTCGTTGGGCCGATGTTCTTGGTTAGCGTGCCGCTGTTATTCGCGGCAAAGTATCGGTCGAGAAAATCAATTGGTCTTCTGGGGTTTTTCCTGGCATATATTGGTATATGGTTCATGCTCACCCATCAGAGCCGATATTTAATCCCGGCGTTTGCTGTGCTGGCAGTGTTGGTTTCGGCGATAGTGTATGAAGACGAGCGTTTGAAATATGCCAGATGGGCGCTGGGGGCCATTTTCGCCGTCACTGCGGTCTTTGGTATATTTACACTTTGGCCTGCTATAACACGAAGCGCCCCCGTTGTTTTTGGCAAAGAGACCCGCGAGCAATATCTTTCTCATGCGTTGGATATCTACCCAGCGCAGCAATTTATGAACGAACACCTGCCCGCCGATGCCAGGGTTGCGTTTATGGGCGATACTCGGGGCTTTTACCTCAATCGAGAATACATTTGGGCGGATTATGGCCACAACCTCGAGTTTTCTCGCCGCTATTTGTCCGCCGAGGATTTCGTTCAATATCTAAAATCCAGGCACGTGACGCACGTCATGATCAACTTCCGCTTCTTCCCCAAACGCGGCGATAAAACCTCCGAGCCGGTCTACCAAGCCATCGACAAAGGCCTGCTGAGCCAAATCTACCCGATGGACACCAACGGCGGAGTTGCTGTGTATGAGGTAAAATCATAATGCGCATGATATGCAGCAAGATTGTTGAAGCTTTCGGCAGTTGGTGGGGAATGATTGGTTGGTTTCTGTTCGGATTTCTTTTGATATCTGCGTTTTTGCCAATCGAAATAGATATGCTTGTGCTGACCTTGATGGGCGTCCTGTTTCTTTTTCTGGCTTGGTGGATAATTGATATTGCCGATCAGTGCGTGCCCGGCTGGATGATTTTTGTCGGGATAATCTTGCTGGTTCTAGGAGTAATTACAAGGTTTCTGACTATCGCGTGCTGGGTCATCTATTGGACAAAAGTTCGCGAGTGATCAAATCTTGACGCGGGCGGATCAGAGATCCCGCCCGAACATAGCCTCTCCCTCCCTAATTCATAATTCATAATTCATAACTCATAACTCAGAACTCTCTAATCTATCCCTTTATGCCTATTGACGAACGCTCGGTTAGCTCTTCCTCGTATTCATCCACGCAGCCGGGGTCGTGAAGATCGAAATTGGCGATGGGATACGGGAACGGGCCTGCTGCGGGTATGTTGTCTATCCACTGCGCTCTAAAATCCGAGTCCTGCATTCGGCAGCTGTTTTTGTGGCCGCAATATGCCTCGTGATGCGCGAGTCTCTCCCAAATCTCCTCAAGGCTTTCGTCGCGGATGCTGCCGAATGAGAGCGGAGTGAAGTCGCACGGGGTAACCTCGCCGTAAGCTGTCATATAGAACTGACACCAGCCCGCGTAGCAGCCGTTGCCGATCGGGCCATTCACGTGAGCTTGCGTGATTATATGCGGCAGAGGGTGGCCGGTGTTATAAAGGTCTTCCAGGCGGCAAAGCTCATCTTTGTCTTCATCGGTAAGCAGATATTTGCGGTCATGGTGAAGAAGCCTGCCTGTTGGAACCACATCGAAGACCGTTACCTCGTCCACGCCGATATGCTTAGCCAGTTCTATGAGTTCCACCACCTGGCCGTTCTTGAGCCTTTCGGGAGTTGCATAAGTCGATATTCCTGTGAGGATTCCTGCGTCCTTTGCGCGTTTTAGACCATCGATAGCTTTATCGAAGCAGCCCGGCACTCGCCGCATTTCATCGTGAGCGCTCGCATCGGGCGAATCGATGGATACATGAATGCACCACAACCCCGCCGCAGCCAGCTTGCGCACATTTTCTTCGTTTAGCAGAAGACCGTTGCAAAACATCAGCGCTATGGCCTCGTCCTTATCCACCCAGTCTATCAGCTCGAATATATCCTGCCGCAGAAGAGGTTCGCCGCCCGTAAAAATCACCGATACCGAGCCGAGCGCTTCAGCCTGGCGAATGATGCGTTTCCATTCGCTTGTATTGAGCTCGTTGTCCCATTGCTTCTTGAACCTGTCTGCGCTGCAGTGCGCACAGCTCGCCTGGCAGCGTGTTGTTACTTGGAGAGTGCATACGGTGGGTTGCGGGTGTCCGTCTAGCTCAGTCGCCAATTTGCTCGCCAACAGCTTCATTGACGCATTGGATGGCGCCGGCGGCTGGTAAGAAGTATAAACCATCATGTTATCGCGTATTATGATCGGTCGCCCTCGTTTTGCAATCGCCTCTTGCACGCCCGCGACCGCCTTTTTGGCCTGCGGCAGAATCCCAAGCGGACCAGTGGGCAACGCTTCAAACTGACCGTCATATACACAAGTGTCCATTCCCAAGAGCTCCACTTCGTCAACTCCCGCGAGCCTCGTAAGCGGCCCCACGAAGCGCGCCATCGGTTGTTTGGCCAGCCGTTTGCCCAGAACCCTAGCCAATGGGCCTGAAAAACGAGGCGGCGTTCCCGGGTGATATTTGAGCAGTGAGAAATGTTGTTCGCGCATAACGGCCTCCAAAACATGAGCTACCTGATGAATACCCAGTATGCGAGGCAAGTAAACAGAGCCTCCCGCAGTTTCTAACACTATGGTATAATAGCCTCAATAATATGACCTTTGGAGGGCCATGTGCAGTCGATTTTTCGTGTGTTGTTTGTGTGGATTACTACCAATGTTGAAGCTATGGGCTATTTCGGAATAGTCCTGATGATGGGTATCGAGAGCGCATGCATACCCCTGCCAAGTGAGATTATAATGCCTTTTGGCGGATACCTCGTTTACCTGCATCCAGAAAAATACACTATTTGGTGGATGGGCGTCGCGGGCGCTGTGGGATGTGTTTGGGGTTCTGCGGCCGCTTATTGGGCAGGAAAATATGGCGGAAGGCCATTTGTCGCGAAGTATGGGAAATACGTCCTTGTGCGCGAAAAAGATATGGATAAAGCTGACCTATGGTTTAAGCGACACGGCGATGCCGCTATATTTTTCAGTCGATTGATACCGGTTGTGCGCACTTTTATATCATTCCCTGCTGGAATATCTCGAATGCACTTTTGGCGTTTTATTATTTATACATTCCTTGGATCGCTGCCCTGGTGTCTGGGCCTGGCATGGGCTGGGAAATATCTTGGCAAGGAATGGGACACCAAACTCAAGGCATATTTCCACGGCGCCGATACAGTTATCGTTTTGGTAATATTGGTGATAATCGGGCTGTATATTTATCATCATGTCAAGGGCGAAAAGGAATACCAGGCCGAGAAAGCCAAGCAGGATAAAGTGAAACCGTGAGCGTTGAGACGGCTCCACGTCTAATCCCAATACTCAGGAGGATCAAGCAATGTCTGATTTTCAGCCAAAGTTTCTGCATTGCCGCGTGAGAGTGCGGAACTTGAACATATCCGTCAAGTTTTACACAGAGGTTTTCGGCTTCAAGAAAGTGGGTGAGCACGCGTCACCTGCCGGTAACCAACTCGCATTTCTCGAACTACCGGGCAACAACACCCTCATAGAGCTCTGTTATCAGCCGAACTCGCCAGATTTCACGTTTCCCGAGGATATCTTCCACTTCGCGTTTAGCATGCCTGATCTGGAAGCATTCCGCAAGCGCTGGGAGCCAGAAGGGATCGAATTCTGGCCGGCAGATGGCCCCGTTAACGGCTCGTTCTATTTCATAAACGACCCCGACGGCTACGAAATTGAAGTTCTGAAAGGATAGGGGGCACAAATTGAAAGCAATCGGTATTTGCGGCAGCCCACGCCAAGCTGGGAACACTGAAATATTAGTCAAAAGATGCCTCGGCAAGCTGGAAGAAAGCGGCATTGAAACCCAGTTTTTGCCTGTGCATGGAAAAGAAATCAAGCCGTGCATAGCCTGCTGCGGCTGTTTGAAATCAAAAGATGGAACCTGCGCGGTGAAAGATGATGATTTCGCCGAGTATCTTGATGCCATAAAGAAAGCCGATATAATCGTGGTCGGCTCGCCTGTGTATTTCGGTTCGGCAACCCCGCAAATGATGTCCATATTAGATCGCGCCGGTTACGTTTCTCGCATGAATGGCAATTTTCTCTCTCGCAAACTCGGCGGGCCAATTACCGTGGCGCGCAGGGCAGGCCAAAACTTCACCTATGCGCAGCTTTTATATTGGTTTATGATCAATGACATGGTCGTGCCGGGCTCGTCTTATTGGAACATCGCTTTCGGGCGGGCTGAGGGCGAGGTCGAAAACGACACCGAAGCGCTCGCAACCATAGACAGATTTGCAGAAAATCTGGTATGGCTCGCCGGAAAGCTGGCCTGATTACTATTCCTGAACTGTAGAGTCAATGAGTGTGCGGCTCATTGAGCCCCTGAACCACTGAGGGGATGATGGGAATGAAGGGGATGAGGCTGGGATTGGGGGGGGGTAGTTCTGAGTTTTGAGTTATGAGTTTTGAGTTGGGGAAGGGACTCGCGGCCTGCGGCCGCGGCTTCGGCATCAGGATACCGAAGCAACCCAACACCCAACACCCAGCACCCAGCACCCAGCCCCTATCACCTATCACCTAACAAGGGGTGGGATGGATTGCACATCCACCCCAGCCCCCAGCCCCTAACACCCAACACCTCTGGATTCTACTGATATCTTATGTTTATTTTTGCACATTCGCCGGTGGTTAGGCCGAAAAGTTCGAGATGCGAGCCTTTGAGGAAGTTGATATATCCCGGGCAAGCATCGCTGATGAATATGCCGATTGTGCAGGAGTCCCATTTACCCCGGGTCAATGCAGATATTTCGATTACATTGTCCCCTGGGTTCAGGCATAGTTCAAGACATTTCGGCTTGATCAGCCATGGGAGCTTAAAGTCAGTCAACAGAGTAAGCCCGTTGAACGATAGATTGATCCTGTCATTATCCGCTATGAACCAATCGAACAGATAGACTTTGATGCATCTCGAGCACACCACAACATCGGCAATGGCAGGCAAGACCGGGGCATTAATTACCTGATCGCTTTGTGCTATTACCAGGCCTCCATTGCCTATCAACAGCTTCAGGTAGTTCTTATTGGTGATTTGAGTCGATGGTGCAATAAAGGAATGCAATATTGTATATTGCATAACCGGTGTGTATTCCTTTTCTGCGTTGAAGGATGCATAGTTGTCAGGGCAGAATTCGATGATAGGCACCTCCGAAGGCGGTTTCGGACCGCGTCTGACCCAAAACGCCTGTTTGTTGAGGGCATCGATATCGAGCAGCCCTGGCGCAAGGTTGGCGCCAAGCGATGTTGCCAGCGCTTCATCGCCTACATCCGTGATAATAATTTTCTTGATAAAAGGCTCCATTGTGGTTCCATCGGAGCAACTCACATTGAATGTAGGCAGTGTGATTTTTCTTTTGTAGATATCAATGAACTGCGGAATTATGTAGTGACCCAACCCGATCTCTCTGGCAGAGGCCAACGATCCTAAGATCACAATTGGGTAGTCCACAACATTGTGTGGGTCGGATGGGGTTACGGTCAGGTCACCGGCGGTCTCGGCATCAAAAATCTGATCTTCAGATATCAGTGGAGTCTTCGCAGATTCATCGATCCATTTTACATATACCACAGTCCAAATGCCCGAGTAGTTAGCGTCCCCTGGCTTGGCTGAGAAGATTGGGCCCTGGGTTCCCAGAGGGTTCTCAACGATATAGAGAGGCGCAGCTACACCCCACGCACTATCGAGCTTTGGGGCAAAAGTCAGGTTCTGGGTCTGTGAGAATCTGTAATTACTCGTGTCGGTGCAAACATACCAGGCTAGATTGCCACCGACGTAGCCCTGGAACATTTGCAGACAGGCCGTGCCATCCGGTTCGGGATACACTGCTAGACAGGCGCTGGCGCTGTAGAAAGTCAGCATCAGCATTAACGTCATTAAGATCAATTTACGCACAGTAGTTTTCCTCCTTAAATTGAAGTGTTTGTCTGAGTGATGTTGCAACCGAGTGTAGATACCCGCCTCAATATGCCAGCCAAACAGAAGTTTTTCAGAATTGTCGTAGTGATATCAATATGTATGCTTGCTTTAGCGTGTCTGCTGACTTTCGACTGTCGACTGTGTTTAAGCAAAGGGAAAATGTCCCCTTAACTGCAAAGGGATTTTGTCCCCTTTGGCTTTATTGGGTTTATCGCTTTTGTTGCTGAAACGGAAGTTTGGTGGGACGGCAGTAGCCGTCCCATTTCCGTATTCAGCCCCTCA
>JAPLCU010000196.1 GCA_026392045.1 Armatimonadota bacterium | reverse complement strand
AAAACACGGAAGCAAACGCGCATACCGTCATGCTGAACTTGATTCAGCATCTGGCCTGTAAACGAATAGACCCTGAATCTCCTGAACTTGATTCAGGATCAGGGTGACACGTATTCTTACCAAAAGTGGGCTCTGTAAGATTGGATTTTCATGGGACGAATATTTAGATATACAATTCTAGCGGCTATGGGCGCCATGATCGCGTGGGCGTTTATGGAGCGCACTTATCTTGGGCCTGACCACGGCGAAAGCATAAGCTATGCCGGGATATGTCTGACTGGTCTGATATTTGGCGCGATGATCGGTTTGGCGTTGGGTATTGCCGAGGGGAAGACTCTTTCACCTCACGATGCCGCCAAATGCGCCATCACCGGACTGTGCATCGGAGCCGTGGGCGGTATTATCGGCTTAGCATTCGGAAATGCCTTTTACAATATGATGGAATATCTTGCCGGAGGAGATCCGTTCAAACAGATACCGGCGCAGTTGCCCTCCGATGTTGCGCCGCAAACACCTAAGTTTTTGTCTTTCTGCCTGCTGTTGATAGGGCGGGGGTTTGGTTGGTCGCTGATAGGGATGTTTATCGGCATTTCGCAAGGTATCGCCACGGGTTCCACCAAAAAGATGACCAGCGGCGCTATCGGCGGATTTATTGGCGGCGGGATTGGCGGAATTGTCTTTGAGATCCTCAAGTGGATGAACCTTGGCCACGTCGCAAATTTCCCACCGGCAATGCTCCGATTTATCAGCTATTCTGTAACTGGCGCCGCTATTGGGCTATTGATTGGCTCTGCCGAGGAGTTTGCTAAACAAGCCTGGTTGGTCAGATTAGTGGGGCGCAATGAAGGCAGGAGCTATGATTTGTATAAGGCAAGCACGGTAATGGGCCGCAGTGAAATGGCTGATATTCCGATATTTACAGACCCGGATGTGGCCGAAAGGCACTCGGTAATAACAACCGAAGGAAAGAGTTATGCTATTCAGGACCTCGGTTCTGCTTTAGGCACGGATGTAAATGGCGTGAATGTCTCGAAAGATTATTTGAGGGACGGCGATGTGATAACCGTCGGAAAAACCAAGTTTGTATTCCGTGATAAGGTAACTGCCTCATCACACTCAAGCAGCGCTTATTACAATAACGCGGTGCAGATACCCACCTCGCAGCATGTGTGCCAGTTCTGTGGGTCGATAAAGGATGCTGCGGGCAACTGTGATTGCAGTGTGGGCGGGTCACCGCCGCCGATTTCACAGCAGACGATGCAGCAGCCCGCAATGGTATCGCCGACTATGGGACCATTTGTCGATAACGTGCCAAGCAGCAACGCGGGCGCAACATCGCCTGGTCCAAAACTTGTGGGAGTTGTTGGTCCGTATGCTGGGCAGGTCTTTATGATTAAGAGCGGAGAAACGCAAATTGGCAGAGAGGCTTCAAAGGACATCGGCCTGCCTGATGATACTACAACCTCGCGAAATCACGCTCGAATCGCCCAGGAAGTTACCTGCTATGTGATCTATGATTTGGGCAGCACGAATGGGACTTATGTGGATGGAGCCAGGATTCAACGCAAGGAACTCGCACACGGCGATATAGTGCAGATTGGCAATACCAAGTTCAGGTTTGAAAGATAGTCAATTGAATACTGTAGCTTCCCATAGGGTCTGGTTTATTAGGTAAGTGCTCACTTCGCCATCCTGAGGCTCTCGAAGGATGAGGCTCTCGAAGGATGAGCAGCATGCTAAGCTCTCAAATCTAGTGTTTCTCAATGAGACCGGGCCAAAAGACACAATTGGGAGTCTATAAATAGCATAAGGCTTTGAGCGTAAAACAGAGTTACAATAATCAGAGCGCGGGTAAGAGCTCACTCTTGATGAGTACAATGTGAGCATGCTGAGCCCCGTCGAAGTATGCGGCTACGAAGTGACATGTAACTAAACTTGACCGCGCCCTTCGACGGAGCTCAGGATGCTAGTTTGTACGTATATTCTCACGAAGAGTGAGCTGTTACGAGCGCGGCGCTGAATTGAATAGTAGTGACCCGTCGCAAGGAGATGGCGCATGGATGATAAAACAAATATGATATTTCCTGATGATCCGAATA
>JAPLCU010000202.1 GCA_026392045.1 Armatimonadota bacterium | reverse complement strand
TTGTGCGCAGTAGTGATGTGGAGCTCAGCCAGTAATTGCCGCTGCTGAAAAGTGGATCGACATAAAAGCATGTTGAAGCGCCTACTGTGATTGTCGTGTTGGGGTATTGAACCGTGGGCGCATCCGCATAATAACACCAATCTTGCCCTTGTGACGGGTATGTATCGCAGTATGAAACCGCTGCCTGACCGTTTTCTGTACAAGCCACGCTCCTGCCCGTAAGTGCCATATTATCATAAAAGATATTGTTGACAATAGAAACAGGCAACGTAGAGTATCTTACTTGTATCGCTCCGCCGTAAGCGGCGGGCGTGATATCACCCCAAGCGCCTGTCCCCACCCAGTTCTCAACAAATGTATTGTTGACAATCGTGGTTGGGGATTCCATAGACATAATTGCCCCAGCGCCGTATAACACGTCTTCGCCGCTAGCATGGTTCCTCACGAATAGGTTGTTTGTGATGCTGACATTGGTAACGTAATGCAAGGCAACGGCTCCGCCGTGATTGCCACCATCATTGTCCCGAAACTCATTTGCTTCGATGTCTACTCTTGGCATAGTATAATCAGCGCTATTGCACCAGATTCCCCCGCCTTCACCAGCAGTACTGTTTTCAGTTATCTTGTTCTTTATAACAGTAACACTTCCGCCGTCGCAGTAAATCCCTCCATAATTATTACCGTGAATGGTATTGCCTTGGATCATCATCTGTCCTACGTGGAAGCAATATATACCTGTACCGCCGTTATCTATGACTTCATTGTTAAGGATTGTGTATGAATTTGCTCGTTGACAACTTATTCCAATTTCATAATTATCTGTGATGTGATTATCTTGTATCGTGCATGATAGATCACTGCAGATTATTCCGATGATATTATCGACAATTAAGTTATCAGATATGGTTGATTCTCCAAATACTCCAGAGTTGCTTATCCCTAATCCGTTTCGCTCAACGATATTGTGTTTGACCTCAGCGGAAATGTAATAAAGTTTAATGCCATCCCCATTGTCTGTGACAATATTATCGTTAACTATCACCTTTCCAGCGCCATATTCTACGTAAATCCCCGCAGCTTCACTATATGCAATTGTGTTGCCGCAAATTTGAGCCGGGGAGAAATAGCAATAAACAGAATTATTCGCGTTGTAGCATATATTGTTTGCCGCAATTGCAGACTGTGCTGAACAATTCTTCAAGTAGATCGCGCCTCCTCTATTTGAAACATTTGAACAAAATTCCTTGCCTATGGTATTGCTCCATATAAGAGGCGTTGAGGCTTCGCAGTATATGCCTCCTCCGCAAGATTCATAATATTCATCCACAGCAGAATTGTTTATGATGGTGTTGTTAGCTATGATAGGCAGGCTGTTCACGCAATAGATGCCGCCGCCGTAAAAAACGATATAGGGGTCTCTATCGTAGTACTTAATGAATTCTGTACCGGAACCGTTCTTTATTGTAAAACCATCGAGCCGTGTGGCTGAACTAGTACAATTGCTTATAGTGACCACGCTGCCGCCATCCTCACCATCCAGAATGGTTTCGTGGATAGCCCAGTTTCGCTGTGCGCGGCTCGTCTCATCGCCTGCAAAGCCGCCATATAGCGCTACACCGTCCGTGAGCGTGATTCGCTCCTGATATGTCCCCTGAGCAACCCATATTTCGAAGGGTGACATAGTCAGCGCTTGGGTCACTGTAGCGACTGCTGTTTCCCAAGATTGTCCGTCGTTTTCGTCATCGCCGTTGCTTGCATCGACATAGATGATGAACGATGCACTATCCCTCGGAACTCTCATCACGGGCACAGGAAAGTACGCGGGGTCACCACTGGACATTTCTGCGCCAAGGATTCCCGTAATGCCGGATGCATAATCGCCCGTTGCTAAAGTGCACCCATCATCAAAGCGAACGCGAACCCCGGTTCGCTCGACGCCAAAGGTGGACTTAAGGCCCGAGCCATCATCTATCCAGCAGAAAGATCCATATTCTACCGCCGTTACCTTGCCCCAGAGCCGAACGCGAGTCCCCACTGCATTCAAGCCGCTGCCAATGATGTTTTCAGTTATGTGCAACGCCTGTTGCTCGCCAAACTCGCCTCCCGCTGCGGCTTTGTTGTTGAGCCCAAGCGGTTTTGGTATATCAGCAGAACCGACACATTTTACGTTAGCGGCATCTATATAGCACTCGGCAAGATATAAATCTGAGGCTATAAGTGTTCCTTTTATATCAACCAGATTGCCGGGTTCAACCGGCGTGTAAACTTGCGATATCACCATTATGCCGCTGGGCTTGCCGGTTTCCTGAATGTAAAAAGTGTTGCTTCCCGGAAAGACAGCCGTGACAACTTTCCCGTAGAGCTCCACATCTCCACCATCTATCTTTACTGCGGCAATGCTTCCCGCCGCGGCTGTTAGAATGCGACTTGAAATAGACGATGGGGCGCTGCTCGGTGGCGGCGGAATTGAGTTCAGTTGTAGAGAGGTAACCGTGGCGCTCTGCCGCTGAGTCGAGACAGAATTGTCGAACGCCGAGATATCCACCAATTGTGCTGAAATGGTATTACACAAAATTGCGGCAGGTAATGGCGGCGATGGTTTACCATCGGGGTTTACAAAAAGCCGAACTCGGCTTGCCATGAGAATTCGCGTCCCATTAACGGTGTCCATTTGACCGGTGATCTCCACACTCCATCCGGTGAGAACCGCGGCGTTTATATACACGGGCAAGACTTGGCCGCCAGACCACATATCCCGAACGAAGGCATATTGCTCCGCCACCATATTTACAAAAACACAATCAAGCGTTACATCGCTCCCATCAGGAAGCCACAGCGCTTGTGCCACAGGGTCAGGCCGCAGCGGCGCATTTCTGCACTGGCCTGCTGTTGTCAAGAAAACTGTAGCAAGGCAAATGATAAGGATCACTCTAGCTAAAGACAATTCGTTACCCCCATCTACTTATAGTATCTGCACATTCTATGCCAGTTGCTTAGAATCACTAAGCCTGATTGTAAGATATCATGAGTTTTTGATATTGTCAAGTGTTATTGCAAACAAATTTTTTTGCAATTGATATAGTTACCTGGCACAATTTTGACAATTACTAAAAGTATCGGGCGGGATTGCAAATCCCGCCCTAACATCTTTTAGCTTATTTGACCTAAGCTAATGATGCGAGAAGCATCTTTCGCCGGTGAAGACCATTGTTATGCCGTGCTCGTTGCAGGCTTGGATGCATTCCCAATCGCGCACGGAGCCGCCTGGTTGCACGATTGCTGTGATGCCTGCAGCTGCGATTTCATCCACGCTGTCTCTGAATGGGAAGAATGCGTCTGAGCTGATCACAGCGCCATCAAGGGTCTCGTCGCCTTTGAACTTATCTTTGGCCTTGGCTATAGCCTGGCGCACCGCAGTCACTCGGTCCTGCTGGCCTGTTCCGACCGCCATTGTAACGCCATTCTTCGCAATCACAACGCCGTTGGAGCGCACATTCAAGTTCACATACCAGCTAAAGAGCAGATCGTCGAGCTGCGCGGGGGTGGGCGTTTTCTCTATGGTGAACTTACCATGCTTTGCGTGCTCCGTGGTCGCCAAAATGAGATCCGAAGCGCTTTTAATGCTCGTAAGCAGCGGATCCGCCACAACCATCGTGCCATCGGCTAGCGTTTTGATGGTCGGCGCTGCGCTGTCCCCGACCCATTTCGGCAGATCCATAAGATTGGGCAGTTTGATAACGCGAATTTCTTTGTTCATCTTATAGGTCTCGAAATCATTTAAGACCTCGAGCGCTTCAGGCTCAAAATCAGGAGCAGCGACCACTTCCACCACGCTCGTCATAATCTCTTTTGCGGCAGCAGCATCCACTTTCGTGTTGAAAACCGCCGTTCCGCCGAACGCAGCAACAGCATCAGCATCCCGCGCGCGAATATACACGGTGCGCATGTCCTCGCCGCCAACCTGCACAGCAGCTCCGCTGGGGTTCAGATGCTTCATCATAGCGCACGCAGGCTTGTCGTAATACTTAACAATATTGGCGCCATGGTTAAGGTCGCCGTAATTAGTTTCGGAAAGACCGGATTTACCGCTCTTTAACTGTTCCATATCGCCGAAAGTTAGTCCGGTTGCGCCCTTGGGCCTGTAGAAACTGGCTCCCTGGTGCGGGTTCGTTCCATACCTCAAATCCTCGACCTTCAGATATGTCACGCCGAGTATCTCGACCTCATCGGGGAAGCCGCTTGCCGTGCGGCTGAAATATTTCGTTCTGTAATCAGCGGTCAATTTGATTCCTCCTGATACGCTATCAGATATTTAATTTGTCCAAGCATATTGTAACAGATTCCGGCTCGTCTGTCAGCTCGATTCGGGGAATTTGGGTGTTGGGTGTTGGGTGTTGGAATGGGAGGGCGAGGCTCCCGCCGAGCTTTGTTGCTGCGTAGAACAACGGCTCGGCGGGAGCCTCGCCCTCCCCCTGATTCATCAAAAGTGAGCTGTTACCGACATTTGGAACTCACCCTTATATAATCTATAGTAGAAGATTAATTGCTCTCATTAAGCAACCAAACACACAAACAGGTAATTCTGCGAGCAGCCTGGTAAATCAAGTAGTGGCATAAATACTTGGACGACATTGACAACTAAACAAACGGAGGTACATTAACATGCGTGTGAGGCGACAATGTGTGTGCGCTGCATTCGCTCTTGTATGCACTATGATGCATGCGAGCGCGGCTTGGGGCGTATACGATCAGCAATTTATCAATCAGAGTGATTTCATGGAAGGTAAACTGGAGGGCGTGACATTTCAGTCTGAAATAAGCGGAATGAGTCTCTCTGAGTGCACCTTTGTAACACCTACCGTCTGGGCTCCCAGCTCAGTGGAAGGCATGGTATCGAAAATCGATCCGCGAAACGGCAGGGAATCGGCGCGATACCGCGTCGGGCCGGATGCAGATCCCTGGGCTCCCACCTCGGTAACGTCCGATGGTGACGGTAATGCGTATATCGCTTGCGCTGCTGACGGCCAGCCCGGCAAGATTGTTCTGATTGTCACCAAGGGCGGAATAGACCGCAACCGTGACGGCATCATCAGCACCTGCGGCGACTATGATGCAAACGCAGCCATTACTCCCTCTGAGGTATTTGCATGGGGCGCTGACGAGAAAGTCGGCTTCGTGTGCAACATCGGCTTGCCTGGTACCACTCCATCGGCCATTCTCTATGATGACGGCTATCTTTGGGTCTGCCTGCAGGAAGAATGCCGAGTAGTCAAGATCGACATCAAAACCGCAAAAGTAGCAGCCGTTATGGATGTAGTGGGAAAACCCACCAACATCGTCAAAGGCCTGAATGGGTCACTTTGGGTACTCAGCAACCAGTATAACATATTAACTGAACTCAACATCATAATGAACAGAGTCGAGAGCAAGACCAATCTGGAATTTAGCGCAGGCGGAATGGTCATCGAATCGAATGGCGCGCTGTGGATTGGTAATCTTGACGGCGGCCTGGCCTGTTTGCAGACGACAACCGGCGCATGGAAGTTCTACACTTCAAAAAACAATCATGGCATCGCCGGCGTTACAGTTGCCGCTAACGGCGACATCTGGGGCGCTTGCCCAAAAGCCGGGGCCGTTATCAGATTCAATTGTGAAGATGGCGCCGAGATCAGCGAAGTTCAGTTTGGCAAGGCAGCATCCAGTGTATGTGCGGATGCGGACGGCTATATCTGGGCGCTCTGCGACGGCGACACCGGCGCGATGAAGATCGATGCACGTTCAGGAAAAGCGCCTGTCTTCGTGCAGACCGCCGCCGAGCCTTTCTCGAGCACGCCGTTTGCTTCCCGTATAACCGATAAAGGCTTCCTCCCGACCGGTTCATGGAGCGCAATTCTCGAAGGCGAGATAGACGGAGCAGGGTGGGGCGGGGTGACTTGGAACAGCGCCGATAATGGCGGAACGGTCAAAATGCTCGTAAGAGTTGCCGATACTCCTGAAAAACTGCTGGCTCAGACTTTCAAACAGGTGATGAATGGCAAACGATTCGGCGGACCCAACGGTCGATTTATAGAGATCAAGATGATTCTCGATGGCCCGGGCAATATGACTCCTGTAATCTCTTGTTTGAGAGTCGAGGGAACGAACCTTGCGCCGGACGTCTCGAATGCGGCAGTAACTATCCCGCGCATCGGCAGACTGGATCATGTTATGGAATCCGTTCGAGTTTACGGCGTGACCGATCCCGAGGGTGATCCTTTCAAAATCATCGTAACCGGAGTTACACAAGATGAGCCCGTAATGGGACTCGACCCAGACGATAAGGCAGCAGATGCCATTCTTACCGGCGGCGACAATGTGTGGCTGCGAGGCGAATGCGCCCCAGGCACTCCTGAGAAACCTGCCAAAGGACGCACCTATACGGTAGCATTCAAGGCGGTAGATGAGTTAGGCGCGGAGTCCACCGGGAAACTCAAAGTGACCGTGGCGCCAAACATCAAGCCCTCCACAGTAGTGGTCGAAGGCAAGAGTATATACGATTCAACAAAAGAACCACTCAAACAAATTGCAAAGGCCGAGTAAATCTAAACAATGGCAACAGATAGTATAAATCGGGCGGCAACAAAGAAGTTGCCGCCCGAAATGCACCATCTGTGTTCGGGCGGATTTGCAATCCTGCCCGTAAGTGGCCACTTGGGATCTTGCAAGAGTTCAGTCTTAGTGTATTTGTCATTCCGAACTTGATTCACTACCATCCCACAATTCGTAAAACAAGGCATTTACGGCTATATTTTACGCTCATAACCCTCTGGTTTCCGTTGACCCCTTTGTTGGTTTTTGCAGCCAGGTGTCATAAGGAAATGCTAGATATGAAAGCTTATCATGCTGCTCATCCTTCGAGAGCCTCAGGATGGCGAGTTGAAGCCTCAGGATGGCGAGTTGGACTGAATGACTCGTGCGAAGACAAATCAAAAACTCAGAACTCAGAACTCAGAACTCAGAACTCAAAACTATTACATCGATGCTATGGGACGGTACTGATTTGTTTTCAGTATGCTGCATGTTAAGCTCTTTTAGTTTCCGTTATAGAGCTTGGCTATCTCACCGGCGCTCAGCGCTCTATCATAGATACGAAGGTCGTCGAACTTGCCGTCGAAGAACCTCGAATTGCCTCCCCACGAACCAAGCTTCGAATGCGAAAGGTTAATCGGGCGAGCTTCCCCCATACCTCTGGCGTTTTCAAGTTTGCCATCGACATAGATCGCCATGTTTCTGGCCTTGGCGTCATAGGTGAATGCAACATGCACCCATTTGTTTGTATTGCCAACAAAGACAAAGTTGGAGTTCACATCGCCCGCGCCATTGATGGCGGCTCCTATGTTGCCCTGTTTGCAAGGGATCTGCCAGTGAAGATCGCCGATGTTCCAGCCATCTGCATGAACGAGTGCAGTCGACCAGTCATCTGAGCCGAGGCTGGTCTCATTCACCCATAAGGCAATGGTCAAAGCAGGCTGGAAGCCGAGATCGGGCAACTGCACATAGCTCTTCTTACCGTCCAAGCAGACCGCGCCGCCGATCTTGCCGGAAACCCATGTTGCATTGTTCGCAAGAGTGGCATCATAGCCGTTGCCGGATGAATCCTTGGCAATGTTGCCGCTGGTTTCATCGAATGTATAGTGCGCCAATATCGGGGCCGGAGGCGGATTTATGCGAACAAGCTCCTTCACGAGCAATCCATCGCCCTCAAAAACGTCGGGTAATATGCCGGTAACCTCGACCGTATTGCCTTTGGACACTTTCTTGATCAGCATTCCCTTATCAACGATTGCCTTTGTTCGAGTCTTACCATCGTCAATAGTGAACTTCCTACCGTCCTCAGAAACCTCCACAATATCGCCCTTTATCTTGATAAGCGCATTTGCTTCACGAATATCCGAATACTTGGCAGTATATGGAGCGCCAAGACTTGGAGGAGAGATTAACGAAATGCCTACCTGACCCTCATGGCCGCGCATCAGTTTGCCTGTGAGGCTCACGCAAGTGTCTGGCTTGACCTTGTCCTGGCCGGCGTCACCGTCATCGACCTCTATGCCTGCCGAACCATCACGCTCAGAAATATAAAAAACGCGGGTTGTGCGCTCGAATGTCATCGGGTCCATGGGTGCGTATGTGACCACTTTCCCCATCAGCGTGACCACTGTGCCCGGATTCAGCTTCTTCACATCCGCTATGCTTGGGAAGTTAGTCGGTTTGGACATTTCGGCTATTTCTGCCGCAGATATTGCCTTTGCATATAGTTGGAAATCGTCTATTTCGCCATCAAGGCCGCGCACACCAGCAGCGCCTCCGCCAACTTTCAGACCGGAGGAAAGGTCCAGCTTAGGGGCTTCAGTCAAAGTGCGGGTGCAATCCAGCTTGCCATCAACATAAAACGATACGCTCTTTGCCGAACTATCGTAAGCAATAGCTATCGGTTTCCACCAGCCGAGGGTTTCGGGGGTGAATTTGAAGTCGGATGCAGCTACCCGATTGCCGTTGATAGCCAGGCAAATCTCGCCGCTTCTTGCGATTGTCGCCTGAAGCGCACTGTTCTCTCCGTTACTGCAAACAATGCTGTTCAGGTCGGAATTCAGCGTGTGCGGATTAACCCATGCCGCGATTGTCAGGCTGGTTTGTTCGCCAAGACTGGGAACGGTCACGAAATCGCTGCCGCCCATATTGAGCGCGCCGCCATACATTCCCAGGCATCTGGCGATTCCCACGTTTGCTACGCCAAACTGGCCGTTGATTGAAGAATCGGCAGCTACGGTACCGCCCTCTTCATCGAATTTATACC
>JAPLCU010000110.1 GCA_026392045.1 Armatimonadota bacterium | reverse complement strand
CCGGTTGGCATGTATGTTGTGACCGGCATTCTGAAGGCGATACCCGCAACGGCTCCCTATGGAGTGCCAATCAGGCTGCTTGTGCCGCGGAGCATATCCGATCTTACGCCTCATCCATAGGCCTAAAGCGGCCTGAGTCGTATAATGACCTACTACGTGGGGCTCTACAAAGGGCCCCACGCTTCTATATGTTATATAATGCGGCAACGGCTGCCTGCACTCCGTTGGCAGATTTGTGCTTTATAAGTTCCCGTAGCTATTGCGCAACTCAGCAAGTGCTAGCGCTTTGACGCATTCGCAATGTATCCGCTTGCCTCTAAAACAATGGTTATGCCGCTGCCGATCTTCTAATCTCGAAATCCAATCCGCCCACAATCACAGCTTTTTCAGCAAAACAAAAACAGTTCTGACATAACCGATTCTCTTGTTGATTCTTGCATCTATGGCTTTAGGAAAATAAATAAAAAATAGCTATTGACAATTGTCTATTGTTGTGCTATAACGCGGTAGTTAGCTTAATCAGCTGGCAATTGTATCGTTGCGCCTGCAACATTATGCTCTTCACAAATGTCGAATATGACAGATTCTATGAAGGAGGAGAATGAAATGAAAGTGCGTGTTACAATTGCCGCAGCGCTTGCGGCACAGAAATGTGCCTACAAAAAGAGGAGGAAAGAAAATGCGAAAAAGTAGAAGTATTGTATTCTTGAGTCTCCTGGCAACATTAGTGTGCCTGGTGACAATGCTCGGACTTGGGACGGCGGCTTCAGCCACCCCTTACTTCCTGATAGACTCGCAAAGCGAGTGGCTGAAGGCACAGGAAATAGGTCGTATCCAGCCAATGACATCAGCCGAGTGGTCGGATTACATGTTCCAATGGGCGATCTTTGGTGAAGGTGAACCCTATCCGACTAACGAGTTCATACCGCCCGAACTCTACGTTTGGGGCGGTGGTGGAGGAGGCCTCAATCCTGAGGACGCGGGCCTTGTAATGGTCTGGCGCCCGGGTATTAAAACAGGCAGCTTCTCCAGCGCCTGGAAGTACAACTACGGGTTGGACCCGGACCTGACCGGATGCACGATAAACATCCAGGTCACTGCCCCGCAATTCAGTCCACTCGGCAACCAGGTAAACAATGTCTCTTTTGGCATACAAGATATCAACGGAAACATTCGGTCCTGGCAGTGGCAGGTAGGAGCAGTCGGATCAGCTGCACCGATATGGTGGAATACCCCGACCAATATCACTATTAACCCAATGATCCTCAGTGTGAACGCGACCATTCCTGTGGCCAGCGGTTTTGCCAACAACCCGGCCTTTAACATCGTGAACAGTCAATTGTTCATCGTAGACGAGAATGCACAGTGGGTGGCAAACCAGGGCATTCCACCACCAGGTCAGCAGCTTCCGGCAATCTGGAACTACTGGCATAACTTGGTGGTCACGCCCCCGATTCTACCGAAAACGCCTCTCTTGACCAAATGGAGTCAGCCGGTGGTGGAAATCGCTCCCGGACTACAGCCGCCGGTTTTCAATGGTTGGGACGAGAAGTCGCTCTATATGATGACCCCTATCTGCGCGGATGACTGGCTTTGTGAGGATAACAGACCCGTAACAGATATACATTGGTGGGGTTCGTTCATAGGATGGACCCAGCCGGACCCGCCACAGATGCCCAGCGCATTCCACATAGGAATCTGGACGGATGTGCCTGTGGGGCCGAACAATCCATTTAGCCATCCGGGTATGCTTGTCTGGGAGAACTTCTGCAACAGCTATGAATGGAACTTTGCGGGCTACGATAAAGACCCGCGCGGGCTGTTTGAGAATGAAACCTGCTTCCAGTTCAATCAATATCTTACCCCGGATCAGTATTTCTACCAGGACCCCGGTCCAACAGGTAAGAATATCTACTGGCTGAGCATAGCCGCGATCGACCTCGACGGCACAAGCCAGTATCCATGGGGTTGGAAGACCAGACCGCATTTCTTCCAGGATGATGCAGTACGCATCCAGCAGACCAACGACCCAGCCGGTTTCCCCGTCTGGCCGCCGATGATTGGCTCAACCTGGGCAGCAGGCACGCACATTACGCATCCCTTGAGTGTATCCTGGGACCTTGCATTCGAGCTCAGTACCAATGAGATACAGGAAGAATTGGACTTCGGCGATGCGCCCGATAGGCCATATCCGACGCTCCTTGCAAGCAACGGTGCGCGGCACATTATCGTCAATGGATTCCAGCTTGGGCAGTTTATCGATGCGGAACCTAACGGTCAACCTGATCCTAACGCGTTGGGTGATGATAACAACCCGCTAATTGGTCCTGATGATGAGGACGGCGTGACATTCATTAGCCCGCTGCAGGTGGGGCAGACCGCTCAGATAATAGTGAACGCGGCGATACCGGTCGGCATGAATGGAAAGCTGGACGCCTGGGTCGATTTCAATAACAACGGCATTTGGACCGATGCCGGGGAGCAGATATTCACCAGCACGGCGCTGACTAACGGCAACACCAATCTGACATTCACGGTGCCCACTACTGCGGTTGTCGGACCCACCTTCGCCCGATTCCGATTGACAGACATCGGCGGACAGACGCCTGTGGGGTTGGCGCAAAATGGTGAGGTTGAAGACTACGAGGTCTTCATCGAACCAGCGCAGCCTACAATGGACTTCGGCGATGCTCCTGATCCGCTTTTCCCGACGCTCCTCGCAAGCGACGGTGCGCGGCATTTGATAGGGATAAGCTTCCGCCTCGGTCAGGTTATCGACGCCGAGTATGATGGTCAGCCCAACGCAACGGCAACCGGTGACGACATCAATCCCGCAGGCGGCTCGGATGATGAGGACGGCGTTACGTTTGTGACGCCTCTGATACCCGGAGCGCCTGCTACCGTGAACGTGAATGTGATGGCTTTGGCGTCGTGGACGCCATTTTTGGATGTCTGGATTGACTTTACAAATGACGGAACCTGGGCCACACCAGGCGACCAGATATTTACCTCCCAGCCTGTGGTGAATGGTTTGAATACTCTGACCTTCAACGTTCCGGCGACGGCAGCGCCAGGCAGTAAGGTGTTTGCCAGGTTTAGGCTGAGCAACACTGGCGGTTTGTCATTCACTGGCTATGGTCAGGCTGGCGAAGTGGAAGACTACCAAGTGCCTATCGGCTTCAAGTGGACCCAGGAGCCCGACCTGTCACCTATGGGAATTGACGTAAACGCCACGATGCCTTACATTCTGGCTGACGATTTCCAGTGCACGACTACCGGCCCCATCACTGATATTCATCTTTGGGGTTCGTGGCTATACGATGAGCTTCCCATGGATGCGACGGGCAAACCGAGACCCGACCTGGTGAAGTTCACCTTGAGCATACACGAGGATGTGCCGGCAGGTCTGAATAATCCATACAGCCATCCGGGTAACCTCCTTTGGTTGCGGGAATTCCAGCCGGGGCAGTTCGGAGCGATGATCTATGCAGAGGACATAATCGAAGGATGGATGAATCCACCGGATATGTATTTGCCTTTCGGCGACCATGTCTGCTGGGAATACGATTTCCTTATCGACCATATGCCGTTCTTCCAGACGGGCACTCCTCAGAATCCGAAGGTCTACTGGCTGGATGTTCAGGCCATGCCACTTGGGATAAACCAGGCGTTCTTTGGATGGAAGACATCGGTCAACCACTGGAATGATGATGCTGTGTGGGGCGAGGGGCCGGATCCTAGCCTGGGACCGTGGAATGAGCTGAGGTACCCGCCCGGCCACCAATACCATCCGGAGTCTATAGATTTGGCGTTTGCGATAACCGGCAAGGCCGTGGAGGAAGAGCAGTTAGACTGGGGCGATGCGCCCGACAATATACTTTTCCCCAGCTATCCAACCCTTGCTGCCAGCAATGGCGCCAATCACAAGATAGTGTCCGGCTTCTGTCTGGGTCAGTTCATAGATGCGGAGCCTGATGGACAGCCTAATGCAAATGCAACGGGTGATGACATCAACCCGCTAATTGGTCCTGATGATGAGGATGGAGTGTTCTTCCTCACCCCCCTGGTTCCTGGCCAGCCCGCGATCGTCAATGTCATCGCAAGCGCAGCCGGTATGTTGGATGTGTGGGTCGACTTCAACGGCAACGGCAG
>JAPLCU010000096.1 GCA_026392045.1 Armatimonadota bacterium | reverse complement strand
ATACGCAATGGGCGAAGACTTGGCAGCGATAGGAACAAAATGAAAAAACAGATTCAACTATGGGGAACCCGAACACTATCTGTGGCGCTTGTAGTAATCGCAGCGCAGCTCTGGGGAACCCCGCTCTACAAGCAATATTTTATACCAAAGAAAGTCGCCGTGTTCGTGCCATCAACGAAAGTGCTGGAGGGGGCATTTGCGGTCAGTTTCCACGAGATGGGGAATCTGGAAGCCGTAGATACCACCCAGGTAGTATCTCAAGTGACCGGCAGGATAATCAAACTTGTGCCTGAGGGCACGGTTGTGAAGGCCGGTGACGTGCTGGTGGAACTGGACACCACAGACATTCAGCGCGAAATCCGTAAGGCTGAACTCGCCTATCAGAACGCGCTCGCAGAGGTCGCCAGAACCAAATCTGAAATGGACATCCTCAAGGCTACCAACGAAACAGACCGCAAGAAAGCCCAGGCGCAGTATGATTTCGACAAAAACGAACTCGATCGCTCAAAGCAGGAATTGGCGAGGCAGAAGCGTTTGGCTGATGAGAAACTCGTTCCTGGTTCCGCAGTGGACAAAGCCGAGTTTGATGTGCGCTCAAAAGAACTCGCCCTCACCAAGAGCGATATGGATAACGAGCTCAAAGCTACAGAATTAAAGGAAAAAGAGGGGCAGCAGCAGGCGAGTATTCGCAAGGTAGAATTTGCTGCCAATATAGCTCTCTCCGAACTGGATGAGGCAAAGTCTAACGCTAACAAATCGATCATTAAAGCTCCAGCGGCAGGAATGGTGGTGTTGAGTTCTTTCTGGTCAGGTGATAGCCATCGAAAGTTCAAGGAAGGTGATCAGGCGAGCCCGAAGGGCGCTATATGCAACCTTCCTAACCTTTCGAGTATGAATGTCACGGTGAAAGTTGGTGAAGCCGACGTTCCCAAGCTCAGGATCGGGCTGCAGACTGTGATTCATCTTGAGGCAATCCCAAACAAGACATTCCACGGTACTCTGCAAGAGATTTCCAGTCTTGCCATGGAATCGAACCCTTGGGAAGGCGACACGCCGGGCCGGAAGAACTTTGATGTGGTGATCGCCCTCAAAGAAGCCGATCCCAAGACCATCAGGCCTGGGATGACTGCCGATGTGGAGTTTATCTGCGACTCCATAGCAAAAGCGGTCTATGTGCCCTTGGAAGCGGTTATTGAGCAGAACAACAAGACTTGGGTGTTCGTCAAAAAGGGCAAAAGTTTTGAGCGCAAAGCTGTAGAACTCGGCAAAAGTAACGACAACTTTGTTATTGTAAAAAAAGGGTTAAGCAAGGGCGAAGAAATTGCGCTCAGAGACCCCACCAAACCGACTGATGATCAGGACACCGCCAACTCTGCAGAAAAGACTGCGGAGAAAACGGAAAAGAAGAAAGCCATTCCGATACCCGGCGAATGATTCTTGCAGCGTCGGCCGATATACTCCGGGGCTTGCTTTTCGCCCGAAGCTCCCTGTTGGCGGCGTTGCTTCGGGATGAAAAAATGCCCCGAAGCATTTTTACCCGGGAAGTGGTCGAAAACCTTAACCCATATTATTCATGATGTGCGCAGGATCAGGCGGCAGGCTTCGGCATCAGGATACCGAAGCAACTAAAATGGATTGAAGAGCCGGCAAGTTGGGTTAGAGATTGGCGCTGTCGGGCATAATGTTGTAGTATGCTAATTACCAATAAACTTTTCGTGAAGGGTAACGCCGTGAATCGATTCAAGATATCAGCGCTGATCTCGCTGCTGACGCTGGCCATCGCTGGAGCTTCTTATGCGACCGGCGCATGGATGAAAACGTTCAATAATCTCTACCATCCGCAGGCAGGTTCCGCACTGAAAACCGCCAAGTGCGCCGTCTGCCATCTTAAACCGAACGCCAAGGGTGGATTAAATGCTTACGGCAAATCGCTGGAAGATAAAGATATCTCGGCCGACTCGCTGAAATCCGTGGAATCCGATGATGCAGACAAAAACGGCGTAGACAATATCACAGAGATCAAAGCGGGTAAGCTTCCGGGCAATTCGAAGAGCAAACCGTAGCAACAGATCAAACCATCTACTCAAAAACTATAAAACCCAAAAGGTTATGGATAACATTATATATCCAAAGCCTTTTGGCTTTTTATGTGCTGCCCAAAAACTCCATCGATGCGCCGATGAAAACCGGCAAGTTGTAGCGGATGTAAGTTCTGTACGGTGAAGGCATAGCGAGCCACACCGAC
>JAPLCU010000126.1 GCA_026392045.1 Armatimonadota bacterium | reverse complement strand
GCAGCGGCAAAAGCGCTGGATACAGCCGCCAAGCAAGCTAACATTACTAGAAATACGAATATTATGTTTCTCATGATGTTATAACCTCCATTTGGATATTAGTTGTTTTAGTTCTTTCGGGAAACCCTTTTCCCGAAACCGTAAGACTCATTTTTCTTCGGATTGCTTCGCAATGGCTTCTTCCAACTCCTTTTGCCTGGCGGCGGAGAAGTAGGGAAAGTCGTATTGGGATTGGAAGTCTATCTTTATTTTTTTGCCGTCTTTGATCCCCTCAATGCTCATTCGGCTCCAGTGTTTGTTCAGGAAGCCATGTGGGATGCCGGGTATGTCGGCGGTAGCGGTGTTGGATGGGCCAAATGACTTATTTTCCGACTTGTCAGAACGGTCCACGCGCATGACCAGAGTCGCGGTGACTTCCGGGATGAGGAATTCATCCCACCATTTGGCGCTGACCGCAGAGATGAAGTTAGATTCCGATCCATTCTTGAGGTTGTTTTCAAAGAAATCTACCACTCGCTCAGTTTCTTTCGCATCCAACTTCAGCCCTGTCTCGCTGGCTACCATTGTCTTGCGGTCAGAAGGTAAAGAATTGTATATCTGCCAAAGGGGTTTGTTACGTGGTACCTGAAAATCAAAGACAGGCAAGGCTGGCATAATTTTCTGAGAGAAGCAGGATCGCTCTATCATATCCGGGTAATCTGCCAGCTCGGCTATATCCTGCCAGTCTGCTCCGCTGCTGTTCGCCTTGTTTGTTATGTTGTTGAAAATGCGCTCGGGTATCGTGCTTAGGCGCCCTAACCATGGAATACTGACTATGCACCGGTTTTCTTTATCCCACGCGATGTTCCCTATAATTGGGCACATCGCCTCACTGCAATCTATCTCTTTATCCGCAGGCGGCGGCTGGGTCTCTTCTCCCTGATGCGACAAATCATCTATAAACACCATACTGAGGTCGGCAGCCTTTGAATAAGCTATGGCAATGTCGCAGTAACTCAGCGGCTTTTTATCGTCCAGTTTTAGCTTATAGGTCTTGGCCAGCTCAGGCCAATAGCTATTATTGGTGAGGCCAATTGTCGCCGGCTTGACCTCAGGCATCTGGGGGAAGTCTTTAGGTTCTGCGGGAAGATCCGACAAGGCCTTGCTGGTAACGGCAAGTTGAGCCATGAAATCAGTTGAGGTTATTGCTTCACGTGTAGGAAACGCTTCTTTTGGGTTGTTGACCATCACACAGCTGTGTATCTCAATGCCATTGCCACGCACAGCAAGCCTTACGGCAGAATTACGTATCTGGTCCTGTGTGGCTGGAGCTATATCGTCATAAGGGTAATTTTGGCCGCTCTCAGCAGCCCATTTTCTATTATCTACCTGTGTTTTGCTGTATTCGGCGAATTTATAAGCTTCGACCGAGTTCAGAAAGTCAATGAGCGCGGGCTGCAGAGTGGCGGGCGCGGTGCTCGCGGTAAGTATAACCGGTGTGCCGGAAATGATAGAGTCGAGCATTGGCTTGTCGATGAACTCCATTAGTCTGGAAGCTTTGAAGGTATAATCCATCTGCGACGGAAGGTCCGGAAGCGGCCAAGGCATCGGGTTTTTGACCTGCGATGGCTGTATATCCTTGAGCCGCTTTGCTGTTTCAACCGACCAAGTGACATGTTTCTTGTAGTAATCAGCGACTGCGCGCTTGTTGTCAGCTATCGCTGTTGCAGTTCCGTTGTCTACCACAGCGTATACTATTTCATCTTTCGTATTCTTCTTAGCAGTGAGTTTAGTGTGAGTGGCGAAGTTAATATAACCCAACAGATCACTCAGTTTCAGACCTCGAGAGGCCACAGTCACTGGTATGTCTCTGACGCGCCAGTCATCGCTTCCGCTGCCGCAGGATATGGTGAGCCCGCTCTTTTCGGCGAGTTCGCGGATCACTTTATAGAGCCGCGTGCCGCCTGCGTCGTATTCTATCTTCTGGTCTAGCCTCTTGTCTGTCTTCCAAAGAGGTTCTGCACTGGGAATTTCGACCTTTGGAGTGGCGTTGGGGTCTGCTGTTATCTTCTCAGCGCCTGCGATTGAACATAACATTACTGCAAATACGGTTGTTCCAAATAGAAACGAGACTAATTTCAAAACTCGACCCCCTCCAGTTTGTTATGAGAAATGTAGTATTTGCGGTTTCGAAAATCCCTTGTACCGAAACAGCATCCGCTAAGAGGTCAAAATCATCTCGGCCTCGCGCTACCTCGCCCCTTTACAATCGTCGCGGTTGCCGTAATATCCAACGCCGCGTCAGTTAACGCGCCTACCTTCATTTCAGCCACACTTTGTTCTCTGCTGGGCTCTAACAATGCCGCAAATGGAGTTTCCGGGCTGATATAGTTGATCTCGCCCCGTTTTGGGTCCCTGAATCTCCAACTCAGTTTGATGATCCCTGTCAAATTGATTCGTCCATCTGCAGTGAGCATCGGGGTTACATTTACATGAATAAAATCAGATGATATTGTTGTGTTGATTCCTATCATAGCCGGTTGCCCATCGAAAGCGCTGATCGTGAAGGAGTGCAAAACTTGCGGCTTGGAATTTTTCTCTAGCTTGCCGCGTTCAAGATTAACAGCGATAGTTATGCTTATCGGCCCGGGCTGGTTTTGGTCTTTGTCCAGCGCCCCGATGAGGTTCATAGCTTGTTTGACCTGGTCTTCCGGGCCGGTAATCACTATGTTTTTTGAGTTCGTTGATGAGACCTGCATCCCCTGCTGGGAAATAACCGATGCAACATCGGCAGCGGTAACATTCTTAAGTCCTATGCTCTTGCTTTCGAGCTTTTGGTTATTCGAGCCAGAAGGGTTTGAATTGTTGCCCCGATTACTGTTATTTGGCGCAGGCTGTCGCATTTGGTTGTTAAATCCCTGTGATTGCGTCTGGGTAGGTGTGACGCGCACGGTATTGTTAGAAATCCGATAATCAACACCAACCGCGTTAATCACCTCTCGCAGCGCCCTTTCCAGAGATATGTTCTTGAGGGTGGCATTCACCTTCACGGCGGAAATCTCCGGGCTTACGATGTAGTTCAGCCCGGTTCCTCGCAGCATCGCCTCCAGGGCCGCATTCAAAGGCATCTGCACAAACTCAAGATAGAGTGGTTTATCCATTATTTCTCTGAATTGCGCGTTGGCCAATTTTGAAGGCGCTGGCGCATTGATGCTGCTGAGTTTATTACTGTCGGCATTCGGCAGCTTAAATACAACTATAACATCGCCGGAAACCCGGTAATCTGTGCTTGCGGCGTTCAAGATTCTTCTCAGAACATTTTCCAAAGTAGAGCTTGGGATATCCATCGGCCCGACCATTAGCCCGAGAGTTGCTGGCTCCATAGACCATTTAACCTTGCCGCCCAAAAGCACAGCCAGTTCCTCGGCCAGCGGCATGGATTTTTCGATCTTGCCAGCCGGAACTATCGCCTGGAGACTCCCGACAATGGCCGCAGATTCATCAACAATCTCTGCTGCCAATACCAACTGCCCAGCGCAGAGCGCCAATAACGCAATCAAGAACGCCAACGGGCTAAACTTCTGTAGATTTCTCATAATATATACTACCTCTTTTTGATGGATCTTTTAGCTCAGGTTCAGATTCGAGCCGGATTTCCACCGTATCGCCGGTTCGCTTGACCGAACAATTGGTCACCTCGCCGGTTTCCGTGTCTTTATCAGTATAATTGTAGCTGTAGGAATTGCCTGGGTCTTCTTCTACAGGAGTTGACCAATGCACCACAGCAATCGCCACGGGTCGCTCTGTGGTGATGTCCGCTCTCGATCTGATCCTTCCGACAATAGGTTTCGCGGGTGCGGCATAATGGAGACTCGATTTCAGATCAAGTGCGCCTTCAGCCGCCCCCCCAGATGCCACCATGGAATCTGCCGTCCTATCTATGACGGCGTAATCAGCGCCTATTGCCTTATCTTTGATAGCGGTGAATCCATCCGCTTCATTAAAATTATAATCACCCTTCGCAACGGCGATGGAGGCGCTTGGCAAGCTGCTCACAGAAGCCGAACGCGATGTGCCTGCGCCTGTGCTGAAATGCATTGTGTGTCCTGCGGTACCGGGAGCCGCAACGCTATAATCTGACGTCCTAACTTCGACCGTTAATGCGCTCGGAGAAACAGACGATTTTGCCACCATATATGGCGCATCATTAGTGCGTTTCGGCATGTTGTGCACAACCGGTATTCTGAAAGACTTGCTATTCTTAATCTTGAATGTCGGGGCGTACGGCTTTACGACTTCTCTAGTAAGATTATCGCTCGGTTGTTCAATTGCAGGCTTAGCCGCCAATTGAGGAGCGGTGGCCTTAGCTATTGGCTTGGTTGGCGCAGTGAGAGTAAACATATTTACGATAGCAAGTGCAGAAATCCCGGCGAACACGAGACCTGCGCCAGCATAGGCCCATGCAAATCGCGGTCTTCTTGCAGGCGGCGCGATACGCGCCATAACCGCTTGTCTGCAGTCCGGCGCATAAGGCACGCAGTCTGCGCTGAGAACCGCATTCATTATCCGTTTTGCCTCTCTGAGCGCCTGCGCGCAATTCTCGCAGCGCTCAATATGGGCTTGCGCTTGCGCGGAAAGCCTGGCTCCCGTGCGCGCATGTTCCCAGATTGTTTCCTCGAATGATTGACATATAATACTCATGATAAATCCTCCTCGAGGTAGGGCTGCAACCTCTCTCGAAGTAATTTCCTGGCTCTACTCGCCCGGGTGCGGGCGCTTTGTTCGCTGCAGCCAAGAATACGGGCCACTTCCTCGAAACAACGGCCTTCAACTTCTCTGAGCACCAGCAGCGCTTTGTGATGGGCAGGCATCGCAGCCATCACTTTTCGCACGTATAGCGCGGTCTCCGCTGATTGCATTGTTGCTATTCCGCCAGCTTCCAAACTTTCTGAACTGCACTGAATGCTGTCTTCATATAGCGGTTCGTAAGAAATTAGCTTTTGCCTTTTTTTCATCGAAAGGCATATATTCATAGCGATTCTATGCAGCCAAGTTTTGAATTCGGCATCTTTTCTAAACTTGTTGAGCGATTTCCAGGCGCGAACAAACGTCTCCTGCGCAACGTCCGCTGCGTCCTCAGAATTCCCCAACATCCTGTATACAAGCGCAAATATGCGCGCCTGGTGTATAGACATGAGCTCATCAAACGCCTCCAAACTTCCGGACTGCGCCAGCTCTTCGTGAGAATACACGTACAAACCAGCATCCTGAGCTCCGTCGAAGGGCGCGGTCAAGTTTAGTTACATGTTTCTTCGCAGCCGCATACTTCGACGGAGCTCAGCATGCTCACATTGTATTCATCAAGAGTGAGCTGTTACTCTTGACGCAGCAAATGATTTATGATAAATTACTATTGGCGCGTTATCCTCCATCAAAGCGCAGGTCTATGAGATTGTTACCTGCCGCCCCGATTCGGCGCTTTTAGCGCTCATATAGTGGCATCTCATTAGGAAACGCGCCATTTTTTTGTCAATGTAAGAGTTCAGAAACGATGATTATGTCGCCCTCCCGTCACTCACCGAGAGCTAGCTCTTACGGATAAGTATTGGGTGAGACTATGCGTTTTGTGTTAATTGGAGTTGTTTTAGTCATATTGGTTGCGTCATTATCGATTGCTGCGTCTTCCAAATCAATACGAATTGAGGCGGAGAGCGGGGAGCAAATCGGCACGCAGGTGTCGACGAACATATCTGGTTTCTCGGGTACGGGCTATGTCACCGGCTTTGATAAAGCGGACGATAAAGTGGTCATGAAAGTGCAGGCGAAAGCTGGACTTTATGAGGTGCGTATTCGCTACAGCGCATCTAACGGTGAAAAGGGTTTTGAGCTTGCCGTCAATGGCGCAAAATCCTCGGGTATGTTCGCTAAGACCGGGGCGGAGTTTGCCGCGGTCTACGTAGGCAAAGTTGAATTGCAGCAGGGTCTAAATAAAATCGCAATCGAGAAAGGGTGGGGCTGGTACGATGTCGACTATGTCGAGCTGACACCCGCAATCGCTTCTAAGAAGCCTCAGAAGCTTCCTGAGACCCTCGCAGACCACAAGGCCACTCCTCGCACGCACGCCCTGATGAGCTATCTTGCGGGGCAATATGGCTCGAAAACGCTCTCGGGGCAGTTCGATCAGTCGGAATGCGAATATATTCGTGAGGTAACCGGCAAGACCCCTGCAATTTTGGGCGGCGATTTTATGGATTACACCCCATCACGCATTGCGCGCGGCGCTAACCCAAATGGCCTTGTCGAGAAACTTATAAAGAGCGCGAAAGCAGGTCAGATAATAACAATGTGCTGGCATTGGAACTCGCCCAGCGGTCTGCTGGATACCCCCGCAAACCCCTGGTACAGTGGATTTTACACGAAAGCGACCAAGTTCGATATTAAGACTGTCCTCGACAATTTAAATTCGGATGACTATAAGATGCTTATCAGCGATATCGACGCCATTGCTGTGCAGCTCAAGAAGTTCGCCGATGCGGATATTCCCGTGCTATGGCGTCCGCTCCACGAGGCTGAGGGAGGATGGTTTTGGTGGGGAGCGAAAGGACCGGAATCCTACATCAAGCTCTGGAAAATTATGTTCGATCGCCTCACAAATCACCACGGCCTTCACAATCTCATCTGGGTGCACAATTGCGTGAAGCAGGAATGGTATCCTGGCGATGCGTATGTGGATGTGGTGGGAGTCGATGCTTATCCCGCCGACACCAGCGACCCATTGAGCGGCAATTGGGACGATCTCATCAAACGCTTCGACGGAAAAAAACTTCTCGCCATCACCGAGTTCGGCGGCGTGCCCGATGTTGCGAAGATGCACAGGTTCGGCGCAAGGTGGGCGTTTTTCGTAAGTTGGACGGGAAATATGGGGCCAAAGAAGATGGACAAAGAAATGCTTTCAAAGATATACAAAGCCCCTTTGGTGGTGAATCAGGGAGATGTTAAGTATTAGCGTAAAGTTGATCTCAGGGGGTCTCCGGCCCCAAACATCACTTGAAATAAATACATTGCTTAGCAGGACGCCTCCCTTCTATTCCCTGTTCCCTGTAACCTGTTCCCTGGTATTGCCGTGTTTGATGCGCTGTGCTATAATTCGTGTCATAGCCCAAGTGTTGTCGGGGCGAGAGCCAGGCGAGGTATTGAATTATTGCGCGATAACGAACAGCCCCTGCAAACAAGGGTTTTCGAACTTGAAAAGCAGCTAAGAGAAAAAGATTCCGCCATAAGCGCTCTTGAGCAGGCCAGAAATCGTCTGGAAGACCGCATCAAGGAGCTTGATGCCGCCGCAAGTCCCCCTCCGCTAAGTGATATAGACGATACCCTCAAGCGTCTTGTTGCCAGGATCAGCATGATTCTGCAGGCTGATAAGTGCGCTTTCATGCTTTATGACCAAGACTCCGACGAGCTTCAGGCCGCAAAACCCGCAATTGGCATTCCCGATGATCAGATCAGGCAGTTTAGAATTCTTGCTACAAAGGGTGTGTCCGGCGAAGTCTTCAGGAACCAGAAACCTGTTATTGTACACGATGCCGTAAACGACCCCATTACCGGCAAGGAAATTGTGAGCCTTATTGGTATTGTGAACGGCGTGTGCGTACCGCTCTTCATTGAAAAGCGCGATGAGGACACCAACAAAGTTGTCGAGCATAAGGCAATAGGCGTGCTTTGGGTCTTCAACAAGCGCTTCGGCAATGAGTTTATACAAGAGGACCTTATTCTCTTGGATCGCCTCGCGCGCAACGCTTCATCGGTCATTGCGAGCGCTCAGATGTATCGCGAGATCGTCAAAGAGAAAAGAGAACTCGAACACGTCTTTGAGAGCGTTTTTGCGGGAATCATCATGGTTCATAACAGCGGCAGGGTTATGCAGATGAACCCATCCGCGCGCGATATGCTCAATATAGATCAGGGCGCGAGGATCATCGGCAACTATAAGGATGTAATCGAAGACAATGCCGTAAGGAATGTCTTGATTAAAGCTTTTGAGGAAGGCGAGATTCAGGAAGAGGTCATCGTTCCTGATTACAAGAGCGAGGAATTGGAAGAGCGCTTTTATCAGGTGCAGACTGCAATAGTGCGCGATGAGAATCAGTCCAAGATCGGTGTGGTCGCCATTTTCAACGATATCACCGATATTCGCAGCATCGATCGTATGAAAACCGCGTTTGTTTCCACCGTGAGCCATGAACTCAGAACCCCGCTCACATCAATTAAGGGCTTTATTTCTACGCTGCTTCAGGACACCGACCCCTATTATGACACGGACACCATACATGAGTTTTATACGATTATAGATCAGGAATGCGACCGCTTGATCAGGCTTATCAACGATCTATTGAACGTGTCTCGCATAGAGGCCGGGCGAGCTTTGGATCTTAATCCATCGCCGGTGCGGGTGGCAGATATTGTGGAGAAGGTTGTAATCGCGCAAAAGTCCTATTCGACCAATCATGATTTTCAGATAGAAATGGACCCGGATTTACCCGTTATTGTGGGAGATCGAGACAAGATCGACCAGATTCTAACCAATCTCATCAACAACGCAGTGAAGTATTCTCCAAAAGGCGGAGTAATCACTATCTCTGGTCATAAGATTGATGGAGTTGTGCGAGTGAGCGTTGCCGACACCGGCATTGGTATTTCAAAAGAGCAACTGGCAAAAGTCTTCGACAGGTTCCATCGCATCGATAACCGCGACACCCGCAAGGTTGGAGGCACGGGAATAGGTCTCTATCTTGTGAAGCACCTTGTGGAAGCGCACGGAGGCAAGGTGTGGGTGGAGAGTGAGGTAGGGAACGGCTCGCAATTTAGCTTTGAGCTGCCAAAGTGTCCACCGCAGTTTGTGGGCGAAGTCGACCAAGATGGCATGCTTGGTAAGAACCGTCTCAATCAGCCGGGTATGCGCCCAACACATATGCCGCCCTTGAGTAATTCTGAAATAGATGAGGCCGGTAATTAGAAATCAGCCCCGACGGTGTGACGGGGCTGTTGGTTCATTTGTTTTGAGGACAAGTTTCTCAAAATATCATAACTGATGCCCAGTGTTCCAGTATCCATCAGCGTATTCTTGTCTCAGAGCTATTGCAGTTTTCCAGACAGCGTGGCCGTCTACGTATACTACCGTAGTGCCATCGTAGTGAACAGCGCTGGGAATATCCTGCGCACTTGGCAAGAAATCTCCATCATTGACTGTTGCTGCGGCCTCGTGAATGAAAAGTAAGCATCTGGAATTCTTCTTTATTTGAGCGTTGTTATCCGGGTTCACTCTATGGAGGGCGTATAACATAGAATAAGAGAGTGGCCAAATACCATTGGTTTTTGCGTAGCCGTGAGGCTTCGTTTTGTCGGTATCGCATGAGTAGATTTTTTTGTTCTTAGTATAGGGCCAGATTGAGCCCTGTTCCAAGTAAATTGCCACGCCGGTGCCGTTTGATCCGCACCAATCTGGGCAACCAGCCATTTCAGGGCAATGTACCTGAGTCCACCAACCCGGATTTGGCATGTAGCCATTATTGTCGCTGCGGTAAGCGATTACTGCATTACCCAGTTGCTTAAGATTACTCAGGCAGCTCATCATTTTGGAACGTTCCTGTGCTTTGAGGAGCATCGGAAACAGTATGGCCGCCAAAATAGCAATGATCCCGATAACTACTAAGAGTTCGATTAAAGAGAACCCCGATTTTCTTTGTGCCATAATAATTACTACCTTCTAAAAAACTATAACTTGGGAAAATATGCTTAGTCTGATTATCGGATTTATTATACCCTGCAATTATAGCTATGGCAATTATTTATGCTCAAAAGCAATGCGAGCTATTGACAGAGGCTGATTGTATTAGTATGCTGTCTTCAGATACATGCAATGATGATTTATTACTCAAGGAGAATCCATTGAATATAAATGCAGATATGAAAAAAGAGCTGTCCATGGCTCTACAGAACGAGCTGAACAGGCAGGTTGTTGCCGGTGAAACGGTGTTGCTCTCACTGCCGGGCAGTTTTGGCGAGGCCATCGCCGCCACCGATAGGCGTGTTCTCATTATCAGAGATTGCGATTCCGGGGCGACCCCCGGATGTGCCGCGTATGCTTACAATTTGGCGGACATTAAGGGCGTGGAGGATATTTCTTCTGCTACCGGCGGCTATATCGAGTTGCAGCTTGCTAAGCCTGTCTCCGAAAAAGACACCGCAAGGGTCTATTTTCCGTCTTATGATGTGAGCTTGTTCAAATCGGCCGCTGATGCAATATCGCAGCTTGTGGCTGAGAAATCTGCCTCGGTTTCCAAATCAGCGCCTGGCGCTGTTATTGCAGCTGGCAACGGTTTGTGTTCAAAATGTGGCTCCAAGGTGGATGATCGAGCGGTTTTCTGCGGGAATTGCGGAGAGCAGTTGAGGGAGGTGTGCGCCGAGTGCAGCGGGTCATCGCCGGTTGGATCGACCTTTTGCATAGTCTGCGGCAAGGAGTTAGCTCAGTTCACCCCTGCGTGCGCCCAATGTGGCGCTCGGGTTCAGAGATGGATGAGTTATTGCACCGAGTGCGGGTCCTCGCAGCACCAGAGCTGCCTCGCTTGCGGCTCAACCATTCAGCCGAATTGGCGACACTGCGGCAACTGCGGTCGTCTTCTGGGTTCGGGTGAGTTTGATCCCCGAACTTCACGGGCTGCAATGAACCGTTTGGATAGTGTCAGGGAGGCTCAGAGAGGGCAGGAGGAGCCATCAGAGACCCAACCAGCCCCAACACACGCGGCTAGAGGAGACGAAGCTGCTCAGCATAATTCCAGCGGACGCGCTCTCTTTGAGGCAGATGACCTTGCAGGAGCCATCCGCGAGTTTGCTGCAGCGGTTAAGCTCGATCCAAACAACGGTTCCTATCGCTGCAACCTGGCTGTGGCTTACGATGAAAACGATCAGGACGATCTGGCGTTTCTTGAGTATTACAAAGCTCTTGAGATAGACCCCAACGACGTCACGGCTCTTCTTTCCCTGGGCTATATGTATAACGAGCGCGATGAGATGGATAAGGCGGAGCAAGTGTGGGGCAAGATTATAGAAATCGCTCCTCATTCTCCCGAGGCTAACGAGGTCAGGCAGAACTTGTCGCATCAGGACGAGCTGTAGGAGTCATAAGTCATAAGTCATAAGTCATAAGTCATAAGTCATAAGTCATAAGTCGATGTTCGGGCGTCCCGATTTAATCGGGATGATCCGCCCGTTGATATACTTCGGGACCGCTTTCTTCCCTTCCAGCCCCCAACCCCCCAAGAAAAATATTGGTAATTTCGCACTCGAAACTGACTGGACTTTTGTGGTATGATATAGTCTACTGTGAGTAGGTTCCGATATTTTGCTCCAAAAAGGGCAAAATTGCCTAACGACTCGCTTATTATGGAAGGCGGTTTCTATCTAGACCAGATGGCATTAAAAATTTTCAGCAGATTTTCCAAAGCTATCGGCATTGACTTGGGTACGGCAAACACCCTGATACACGTTCGCGGTAAGGGTATTCTTCTTCGTGAACCCAGCGTTATTGCGCTGGATACGCAGTCGAGAAAGGTATTGGCTGTTGGTGAAGAGGCGAAGCGGATGCTTGGGCGAACCCCGGGGAGCATTATTGCTATTCGTCCGTTGAAAGACGGCGTCATAGCGGATTTCGACCAGACCCAGCAAATGTTGGGCGGTTTTATAAGAAAAGTTGTGCGGCACAATGCGTTTTTTGGTCCGCGGGTGGTTGTTGGAATTCCGTCGGGCGTCACTGAAGTGGAGTGGCGTGCGGTCAAAGAAGCCACCATGAAGGCTGGCGCATCCGAAGCATATACTCTCGAAGAGCCATTTGCCGCAGCCATTGGAGCCGGGCTTCCTGTTAGCGAACCGACCGGCAGCATGATAGTCGATATCGGTGGCGGCACCAGCGAGGTCGCAGTTATCTCACTTGGAGGTATTGTCACAAGCCGCTCGATACGAGTTGCTGGTGATGAGATAGATGAAGCGATCGTTGCTTATGTGCGCAGAGTCTACAATCTGCTAATCGGTGATAGAACCGCAGAAGAAGTCAAGCTTGAAATCGGATCAGCCTATCAGCTTGAAGAAGAAATGACCATGGAGGTGCGCGGAAGAGACCTTATTACAGGTCTGCCGCGAAGCGCCGTGCTCACCAGCCAGGAAATTCGCGAGGCTATTCACGATCCGCTGATGGAAATTGTTGAGGCTATAAAACTGACTCTGGAGCTGACTCCGCCCGAACTTTCGGCAGATATTATGGAGCGCGGAATCGTGCTTGCCGGCGGCGGCGCGCTGCTTAAGGGATTGGACGCGTTGATCAACTTCGAGACCGCAATGCCGGTTCATATTGCCCCTGATCCACTGAGCTGCGTTGTCTTGGGAACCGCAAAAGCATTGGAAGAATCTGAAACTAATCCGGCCCTCAAAAAGGCGTTGCTTTGTTCCAACGGCGTTCGACGTTATCGGTCTAACAACTAGGTCTTTGCTGGGGCGAATATATAAGAGATGTTTAATTTCCTGCGCAATAAAACAATAACTACACTTGCTGTTCTGGTGTGCCTGGGCATGCTCATTGGCTTCGCACAGAACCGAGGGCTCGAAACGGGCAAATCTTTCTTTGTGCAGGATGCTATCAGCTCCATACTCGCCCCTATCGAAAGCGCCGCGCACGCTGTATTTGGCGTGGGCGGCTGGCTGAAACGAGTGCTTAGGCCAACTTCCTCAATTCTGAAAGAAAACGCTCGCCTTCGCGAGCAGGTCCGCAGCCTGCAAATGGACAATGCACGTCTCCGTGAGGCGGCTTTTGAGAATCTTTCATTGCGTAAGGCTTTAGGCTTAAAGCAGATATCCCCTCTGAAAATGACCGCAGCAGAAGTTATCTCCCACAGCGAAAGCAGCTGGTTCGACACCGCTACGCTAAATTGCGGCAGCAGAAAAGGGGTTGAAAAGGGTTCGGCCGTTTTCAATCATCTCGGCCTTATAGGGCAGATTGTGGATATCGACCCGTTCACAGCTCAGATGGTTTCCCTGACCGACTTGGACAGCGCTGTCGGCGGCACCGTGCAGAGATCGCGCTGCTCGGGTATCGTGCGAGGGCAGGGGTCCGAGTATCTTGTGTTGACGTATCTGCCTAAGGACGCCGATGTTATAGCGAACGATATCGTTGTGTCGTCAGGTATGGGCAAAGTGATTCCAAAGGGACTGCCTATCGGACGGGTAGTGAGGGTGATTCGAGATACCGGCGGCGTCACTACCTCTGCGCTGATCGCACCCAGTGTAAGATTTGAACAGGTCGAAACCGTCTTTATCGCCGGAATCGGGCAGAGCGCAGCGCAATGATTAGATATATTTGGCCCACAATATGCCTTTTTCTGGCAGCCGGAATACAAGGCAATCTTCCCATATCCATCTCTATTTTTGGGGCGATGCCGGATCTCGTTTTGGTGGTGTTGATCGCCTATGCACTTGCCCAAGACCCGGAGTTCGGCGTAACGCTCGGGTTCATTGCGGGTTTGATCCATGGATGCTCTGTGGGTCTTACGGTAGGCAGCTTTATCGCCACTCGCGCCATTACCGGCTTCATCGCGGGCTTAGTATCAACAAGACTCTTCAGCGAGAACGCAATAGTGCCTACTTTTTCTGTTCTGTGGCTGACAGCCGTCTGTGGTGGTCTCTTTCAACTCTTTAACCCCCGTCTGGAGCTTTCTAAGGTCCTCGGCGTATTGGCAGGCCAGTGCATTCTCAATGCTATCTTCACATTTCTTCTCTATCTGGCAATACGGCAATTCGACAACCGCCGAAAAAACAAGCTAGTCAATGCAAGGCTATAACTTTCAACAATCCCTTCCCCAACTCATAACTCAAACCTCAAACCTCAAACCTCAAAACTAATCTCTTCCTTCCCTAACTCAAAACTCATAACTCAAACCTCAAAACTATTATGCCCCTGGTACGCAAATTGCTAATAAGCGCTGCGGCAGAAAGGGGGGATTCTATGGCACTAGACTTTCTGAGTGATGTGACATCAAAATCACTAGCCAAGACACTTGACGCGAGCGCGCTTCGCCAACGGGCTATATCGAACAATATAGCTAATGTAGAGACACCTGGCTACAAGCGTAGTTACGTTGCGTTTGAAGATGAGCTTCGGGCCATAATGAATGGTGAAAGCGGCCACGACCGCCGCCAGGCTCTCAATGAGCTTGAACCTATAAGTCTGACTGATATGCAGAGTCCGGCAAGGGCGGACGGAAACAATGTCAATATCGACGCGGAAATTGCTGATCTGGCCAAGAATTCGCTGAAATACAAGGCGACGGCCACGATTCTTGAGGCAAGAGCAGTCATGCTTCGCTCCGCAATCCAAGGTAGGTGATGATAAATGGGAACTTTTTCCTCATTCGACATAAGTGCGTCGGGGATTTATGCCCAACGCGTGCGTATGGATGCTGTTGCAAATAACATCGCCAACGCTGAGACTACCCGCACACCCGAGGGCGGACCTTACAAGCGTCAGCACGTCACATTTAGGGCGGCCTACGAAGATGCCTTAGGTAACCAGGTTACCAATGGCGGCGTAAGGGTCGATGGTGTGACATCTGACGGCGCTACTCGCAGCGTTAACATGCCGGGTCACCCGGATGCTGATGCGAACGGAAACGTGCAGATGCCGGACATTAACGTGGTGGAAGAGATGGTTGATATGATATCAGCGACCCGTGCTTATGAAGCAAATGTTACGGCGCTGAACGCGACAAAATCCATGATCAATGAAGCCATTGGAATTGGAAAGGCATAGGTGACTAAATGAGAATTTCACCAATAAGCCCTATTGGCTCGCTGAGCTCACTTGGTGGGATAGAGCAGATAGGAAAAACTAGCTCGTCTGAGCAGTCCGAAGGAACTGGAAGTGTTTCGTTCGGTGGAGCTATGAAGAAGGCCCTGGGTGAGGTCAATAACCTCCAACAGGATGCTGACAAGATGGCTGTGCAACTCGCCACGGGTGATGTCGAAGACGTTCACAAGGCGATGATCGCAATGAACAAAGCCAAATTGGCTTTTGATATGACTCTTCAGGTAAGAAATAAAGTCTTGGAAGCATATCAGGAAGTTATGAGGATGCAAGTCTAGTTTGTGCGCAGTGACGAGTGCGGAGTGCGGAGAATTATTCCGCAATCTGCACTCAACACTCTGCATTTGGTTGCGAGGAGACTATGGATCAGTTTAAACAGATGGGGCCGATTGTGGCATTAATAAAATTATGGAATGAGCTAACATCTTCGCAGCGCGTCGTTGTGACGACGTTTGCGCTGTTGAGTGTCATCACGCTCATATTTGCTGCAACGAGCTTGACCAAGCCAAAGATGGATGTGCTGTTTTCAGGTTTGAGCCAGGAAGACGCGGGCGCAATTGCTCAGAAATTGGACGAGGCCAAGGTGGTGAATGAACCATCGTCGGATGGCACAACAATAAGGGTTCCATCGGAAAAAGTCGCCGAACTGCGTCTTCAAATGGCTGCTTCGGACCTTCCAAGCGGTAATGCCGGTTTCAGAGACCTTAATAAATCTACATTCGGCCAGACCGAGTTTATGGAGAAGGTGAACTATCAACATGCCCTTGAGGGTGAGCTTACTCGCACAGTCTGCTCATATTCTGCCGTAAGCAATGCTCGTATCCATATTACAGTGCCTGGTGACAATGTGTTTGTTTCTGAAGAAGAACCTGCTAAAGCTGCTGTATGGCTGAAGCTCAAGACAGGCGAACCCTTCGGCGATGAACAGGTGGGCGCGGTTGTTCACTTGGTTTCGTCGTCTATCAAAGGACTTTCACCTGAGAATGTAACTGTGACTGATTCAGACGGCAATGTACTTAGCGAAGGCCCTTCAATGAAACCAGGCAGCAGCCTTGTGAATTCTGCCCATGCCAAGCAAAAGAGACAAGTTGAGGAAGAAATCACCAAGAACGTGCAGAAAATCCTCAATAAAGTTGTCGGCCCGGATAAGGGCACGGTAAGTGTCATCGCTGATATGGTTTTCGACCAGACAGATACTGAGAAAGAGAGCTGGTTACCGGCAACTCCCGCCGGGACTACTATTGGACCAAATGGCGAGAAAATCACCACAGACGCCAAAGGCATCTTGATAAATGAAGAGAAAAAAAGCGAGGCCTACAATGGCCCATTGACTAATATGGGAGGCAATGTGCCTGCCTCAGTATCGGCGAACAGCGGCTCGAATGACAAATACACTCGCGATGACTCAACCCGCATTTATGGTGTAAACAAAACCATCGAGCATACTACTAAAGCGCCTGGAACGATAAAGAGGTTGAGTGTGTCGGTATTGGTGGACGATAAAGTCCCAGCTGCCACGCTGGGCGTGCTGAAAGAAGCTGTTCGGGCTGCCGCAGGTATAGACGAGACCGGGCGAAAAGACATTCTCTACGTTGACCGAGCCAAGTTCAGCGATACTACAAAACTTCAGATAGAACAAGAGATGGCTGCTGAGAGCAAAAATGCAATGATCATGGTCATAGCAAAGAATGCAGGCGCTGTGATAATGCTTGTTTTGTTCCTTGTTTTCTTGAAGCGGATTATCAAACAGATCAAGGTGCCTGTGACTGCGCGCGCGCCTGCTGCAGCGCCCAGGCCTGCGCCGGTTGCGGGAGCATATAATCAGGCTGATTTACTTGCCGCTATGAACTCAAGCCAAAAAACCGAGGCGCAGCCGCAGCAGAAGGAGCCGCAGCAGCCTTATATCAAGCAAGAGCAGGAACCAGTCCCACCTGAGATAGCAGAATCTAACCCTGAAGAACTGGCGCGGCTTGTCAGAACGTGGATGACGGAGCAGTAATTGGTGAGTAACGGGCGATTACTTCGTAAATGCTGAATGAGGGGAAACTACTCCCTTCCCAAAACTTAAAACTTATAACTTACAACTTAGAACTCAAAGGAGTGGAGGAAAGTATGAGTACGACTGTAAGTAATTTGAGCGGCCTGCAAAAGGCCGGAGTGCTGCTGATGTCTCTCGGAGCCGAAGCTTCAGCAAAGGTGTTCGATCACCTTACTCCCGAAGAAAGAGAGCTTCTGGGTTCCGAAATAGTAAAACTTCGACATGTGGACAATGTGGTGCGTCGACGAGTATTGGATGAAGTTAACGCAATTGTCAAGCAGCATTCTATGCCAGCTTTCGTAACGGTTGGAGAGGCGGCTACACCTGGTATTTCAGATGAACCGTTGAGATGGTTAGACGCACTCGATCCGCGCGAAGTCGCCGTGCTAATCGCAAGCGAGCGCGCTCAGAATGTTGCATTGGTGCTTGCGCACATTTCGCCTCATAATGCAGCCGTAGTTTTGTCGAATCTTAAAGAAAACGTACGCAATCAGGTTGCCAATCGTCTAGCTGCTATGAAGCCGGTTTCAAGGGAAGCAATCGAGGCCGTGGATGAAGCCATGAGACGCCGTGTAGGAGCGCCAACCTCCAATCGTGAAAATAAACCGAGCATTCTAAATGGCGCGGCCCAGCGAGTAAGCGATTCTGTCAGAGGAGCGCTCGGCAAGGTGGATACCAATTCACTGCCTAAGATCCCCCGTTCATTTAGCGTTCCCGAAGACATTGCTCAGCTAAACGACTCAGAGATAAAAACGGCTCTGGCGGAGATGGATTTTGATGATCTGTGCCTGGTTATGAGAGTTGGAGGCGAAGACATGCGCATGGCAGTGCTGAGAAATGCTTCTGAGGAAGCTGGGCTTACACTACATCGCGAAATCGCTTCCACATCGCAGATCAGAGTCCGCGAGATCGAGCGCGCTCAGTTAAGAATTGTTGAAGCATTAAACAAGCTGTTCGGTGATGGACAGGCCTTGGAGGCAGTCGTTGGGTAAGCTCATCAAAGCCGATGTAATTCCGGTTCCAAGCTGTCCGGTCAGTTTCCGCGTGTTCCAATGCGACTCAGCATCGGGAAGGCTTAAGCGCGAGCCGACTGATAATGAAATCGCAGCTTCTGTAGTAAATAAAGCTAAGGCTGAAGCGGAGATTATCGTGCATACGGCTAGAAGCGAGGCAGAAGCATTGCTTGAAGAAGCCCGTAAGGAAGGCCGCCAGGCTGGTATGACTGAAGCGATGGCTTTGGTTGAGTCGCTGATTGCGAGGCTGGAATCCGATATGAACGCATTCGACGCGGAGACGGCAGCTTTTTTTGAATCATTGGAGCCAGAAATACTAAAGCTTTGCCGCTATACTGTCGAAAAAGTAATCAGACATGAAGCTCGCACGAACCCGAAAGTCATTACGCGCGTGATCAGACATTGTCTGCGTCGTGTAAAAGAGAGCCATGAGGTGCGGGTGCGGGTGAATCCCAGCGAGCTGGAAAGTGTCAGAGCGGCCCGCGACGAACTACTCAGCGTCGCTGAGGGCGTTACGACAATAAATATTATTGATGATAGACGAGTATCTCCCGGCGGTTGCATAATAGAGACTGCAGTAGGAGATTTCGACGCAACCATTGAAACACAGTTAGAAAAAGTAGAGCAAACGTTCACGGAGAGTTTTGAGAATGATTGCAACGAGACCAGCGCTTGATCTGGAGAAGTATCGGGAAGCTATTCGAAAGACCGATACCGTGCGGGCCAACGGAAGAGTTGCGCAGGTTATCGGCGTGCTTGTCGAGTCTTGCGGCCCGGAATGCGGCATCGGCGAGATCTGCGAGATTCACAACAGCCGCACCGAGCCGCCCGTGCTTGCTGAGGTGGTCGGATTCCGTGAGAAGAGAACCCTCCTCATGCCATACAGCATGGTCAATGATGTCAGGCCTGGGAGCCCGGTGGTTGCGCAGGGTTCTTCGCTGAGAGTTCCGGTTGGACAGGCTTTGTTGGGACGAGTTCTGGATGGCCTTGGAAGACCGCTTGATGGTCTCGGACCCATTTTGAACCGTCCGTCCGGGGACAGATTCCCCGGACGATCAATCAAAGCTGCCGCTACCCCTCCGCATCCTCTTGAAAGGCAAAGAATCCATGATGCGCTTTCATTCGGTGTACGCGCAATCGATGGCCTGCTGACTATCGGCAAAGGACAAAGAATTGGTATTTTCTCCGGCAGCGGCGTCGGGAAAAGCATTCTGATGGGTATGATCGCGAGAAACACCTCGGCGGATGTCAACGTAATCGCGCTGATCGGAGAACGAGGCCGCGAGGTACGTGACTTCCTCGAAAAGGACTTAGGCCCCGAAGGTCTTGCGAGAAGCGTTGTTATAGTTGCAACTTCAGATCAGGTGCCTGTCGTAAGGCTCAGAGGCGCGCAGGTAGCCACGGGCATCGCCGAGTATTTCAGAGACTGCGGCAAGGATGTCATTCTGATGATGGACTCCGTAACCCGCGTCGCCTGGGCGCAGCGCGAGATCGGGCTTGCATCAGGCGAACCTCCGACCACACGCGGCTACACACCGTCGGTATTCGCAGTTTTGCCGCAGTTGCTCGAGAGAGCGGGCACATCCGAGAAAGGCTCCATCACCGGACTTTACACGGTTTTGGTGGAGGGCGACGACATGAACGAGCCTGTCGCCGATACCGTCAGAGGTATTCTCGATGGCCACATCGTTCTCAGCCGAGACCTCGCCGCTCGAAACCATTACCCGGCAATCGACATCCTATCGAGCGTGAGCCGACTTATGGTCGATGTCACCACCAAAGATCACAGGCGCAGTGCAGGTATGCTGCGTGAAGTGTTGGCGACCTATAAGTCCAGCGAAGACCTTATAAACATCGGAGCTTACGCGCACGGCAGCAACCCGAGCATAGACTTTGCTCTGAGCAAGATAGACGACGCGAACGCATTTTTGAAACAGTCTGTGGATGAGCGCTCGGATTTCAACACCACCAGCGCTGCCCTGACTGATCTGTTTGGTGATAATGAAGCGCTTTAAGTTTAGATTACAGACCCTATTAGATCGGCGCAAAGCCAAAGAAGAGCAACTTCTCTGGGAGTTGGGCGAGATAAGGCGCACCGAGGTTCAGGAAATAGAAAACCTGCACAGCCTCGAAAAGCGACTGGATGAATCTTGCCGCTCAATGGAACAGGCGCTGCGTGAGAACGCACCCGTTAGCAGAGTTGTGTTACATGATGATTACGCAAAGGCCACTCGAGATGATATCCGGGTGCAGGAAATGACAATCGAAGCGATAAGCCAAAAAGTCGAGGAAAAGCGCGTTGAAGTGGTCAAGGCTATGCAGGAAAAGCAAGTTCTTGAAGCTCTAAAAGACAAACAAGAGCGCGAGTATATGCTCGCAGTGGCACGCGAAGAACAGAACCAACTGGATGAAATGGCATCCATGAGATATGCGAGGGGAATGTAATGCTTGAAAGCGTAACAGGCGCCATAGCACGCATTGAAGAGATAAAATCCCACTTCAAAAGCGCGAGGGTGGGGGGCATAGTAAACGTCGCCCCGCACTATGAAGCCGCCAGTCTCAAGGAACCTGGCGAGGTAAAGCCGTATTTCCCGGATTACCTCATCAAGCAGGTGCAGACCAAAGTGAAAGGGTCGGTGGAGACCGTATCGCGCTACGACGGCCTGATCAATGACGCCGCCCAAAAATACGGCCTGCAGCCGGAACTGCTTAAGGCTGTAATTCGAGCCGAAAGCGGTTTCAGGGCAAATACAATGTCCGGCGCAGGCGCCCTGGGTCTCATGCAGCTAATGCCCGGCACTGCGGCGTCACTTGGTGTCTCGGACCCATTCGACCCCGCACAGAACATCGACGGCGGTGCAAAGTATCTCAAGCGGCAGTTAGATGCATTCGGAGGCGATGTCAATAAAGCCCTCGCGGCATACAACGCAGGCCCCGGGAGCGTCAAGAAATACGATGGAGTTCCGCCATTCAGAGAAACTCAGAACTACATAGCCAGAGTGCTTTCATATCGCGACGAATTCGCGAGTGAATAATATTTGTATGTTTGTTGCTTCGGTATCCTGATGCCGAAGCCATGTTGTTGCTTCGGTATCCTGATGCCGAAGCCATGTTGTTGCTTCGGTATCCTGATGCCGAAGTCATGTTGGGAGATTTGTTGCTTCGGTATCCTGATGCCGAAGTCATGTTGGGAGATTTGTTGCTTCGGTATCCTGATGCCGAAGCCATGTTGGGAGATTTGTTGCTTCGGTATCCTGATGCCGAAGCCATGTTGGGAGATGATCTCCCTGGAATGTTGGGTGGTGATCTCTGATCGCCACCCTCCCATCCTGACAAGAGAGGAGGTGAATATATGATAAACGCAACTACCGTTTCCAGTCCTTTTGAGATTGTGACTGAGCGCAGCGCCGCTTCTGGGGTTCAAATGCATGATTCAGGAGCCCCCAAGTTCGGTTCCGTGCTCGATAACAAGATAAAGGACCAAAAGTATCACACACTCGAAGCAAAAGAAGATCAGCCCGAGAAAGTGCAGGATCGTCCCGAACCCAAAGTGATAGCCAAGGACGATTCCAAAGCCAAACTAAAGGACGAGCCGCAGGTTGAAGCTACAGAAGAGCCTAAAGCTGATGCCGTTCAAACTGATCCAAAGGCTGATCCAAAAGCTGAGGCCAAGGCAGAGATCGACCCTCAGCCCAAGCCTGAACAGACTGCTGAAAACAGCAAGAATGCTCAGGCGGCAACTGTCGAAGCAACCGTACAGACGCCAAACGCTCAAGCTGCGATTCCAATGCAGCAACCAGCTGCAGACGTCATGGCTTCAGCCGAACTCACGCAGACCGCGCCTGATCAAGTCGTTGTTCAGACCGATACCCAAAGCACGGTTCCTGCCATAGAGCGGGGAGTGGAAAGTGGAAAGTGGAAAGCGGAGAGCCCGGAAGTGCAGACCGATACCCAAACTGCGACTCCGGTCAAAACCGCGTCCGGGGACGGATTTCCCGGACGATCCATCAAAACTGCGTCCGGGGACGGATTTCCCGGACGATCGAGCGAGCAGACGGCAGTCAACGCACAGGCGCCCAAGGTCGAGCAGGTTTCAACGACTAACGCTCAGGCGCAGGCTGTTTCCGAAATGGAGGCAGTTGACACTATGGGGCAAAATGCCGCAACAACGGTAAATCTTCCCATAATCGATGCTAAGGCGAAAGATAAGTCCGATGCCAAGCCGACCGAAAGCTCGAATACGAAAACCACGTTTTTCGGGCTCAGCGCTAAGACAACTGAACAAGGCTCGGCGGGAGCCTCGCCCTCCCAGTCTGAGAAGAACCCTGGACAGAACACAAGTTCAGAAAATCAGACCAAGAATGGTATGCTGCTCTTAGCAGGCAAACGCCATGAGTCCGAGCGTCCATTTGCTCAAGGTGCGAATGTCGAGACAAACGTACCCATACCAGGAGCTATGCCCGCAAAGGCGGAGACCCCTGTCCCGATTATTTCGGGAAAAGCGCCTCTGGACATTTCCGGGAATATGACATTCTCGCCGCAGGTGATCAAGGCTATCACCGGAGATATCGCATCTCAAATTGGTGTGCCGGAAGCATCTGTTTCATCGGCAACCAATGAAAACCAGACCGCAAATACGGCGTCGTCTACCGGCGACACCCAGAACGCAGCCATCGCCATGCCTGTGAGATCGTCGTTTGATAACATGGTCAAAGGCCTGGATGCAGCGCAAAAGCCTGAGGCTTCGACATCATCAAACACCGAGCTTCAGACGAAGATCATCGATCAGTTGGTGCGCGAGGTTAAGCTTCGCCAGTTCCAAGGTCAGAGCGACCTTACGGTCAAGCTCAATCCGCCCGAATTGGGGCAAATTCGCCTGCAAATCACACAGACCGCAAACGGTCTGACAACTCAGATAAACGCGAGCAGCGAAGTGGTACGCGGACTTCTTCAAGCCCACATACCCGCTTTGACAAACGCACTCGCAGACGCCGGTTTGAAAATGGATCAGGTATCCGTGACTTCAGAGACGTCATTTGACTTACTCATGCAGGACAATACTTCAGATACTGCATATCAACAACGCAACAAAACGCGCCAGCAGCATTCAGACAACCCGCAAAACATGACCGTTCATCCGGCCATGATAAACGCGGCAGGCGTCCTTCGACAGGCTCTGGATGGCGCAGCCGGTTCCGTAGGCTATAGTTGGCTGGCTTAGGAGGCAACATGAGCACGAACGCAATAACATCAACGTCACCTACTACTGATACTTCAGTAGTAAATGTAAAAGCAAAAACGATGGATCAGGACTCATTCCTGAAACTGCTGATTGTGGAAATGCAGAATCAGGATCCATTGAGCCCGATGGACAACAAAGATTCCATCGCTCAGTTGGCACAGTTCACTTCGCTGCAGCAGATGCAGCAATTGAACCAGAACTTCAAGGACTTTGGAACCACATTCTCAACAACTTCGAGCGCTACGCAGGCATATTCGCTGACGGGTAACTGGGTGGATTACAAAGATCCGTCCAATCCTGATGCAATTCTCACCGGCAGAGTGGAGAATGTTTCCTTTGAGAATGGCGTGGCCAAGCTGAAGGTCGGCACATCCAGCGTCGATCTTGCATCGATCACAAAAGTCTATCCGAGTTATGTCTCGGTGGGCCAAGGCAGAACATCCGCCCAAGCCATCTCCATGATCGATCAGACGGTCAATTATATCGATCCCACGACCGAGGCGGTCAAAAACGGCAAAGTGGCCGGAGTCTCATTCGTAGACGGTTGGCCCAAGCTCAGCATTAACGGCGCTTCAGTGGATCTCGGCAATGTTCTTGGAGTAAGCGGCAGTGAAAACCGAGTTGAAGATGCGGACACTAGAGCCATGGCTGAAGCCATGAACGGCAAAAACATCGAATATCGCGACATCTCCAAACCTGGCACAATAGCCAAGGGATGGGTTAAGGGCGTAAATTACACAGCCGGCATGCCGCAGCTTATGGTTAACAACACTTTGGTCGATATGAGTAATGTGATCAGAGTATACAGACCTACATAAGGTCCGGGAACGGATTTCCCGGACGATCGGGACCTACATAAGGTCCGGGAACGGATTTCCCGGATGATCGGCCGAGCATAACCCCGATTTAATCGGGGTGGATTGTAGCTCAAATATACAGAAAGGAGATATTATATTGTCTCCGGTTAGACTGAGCACAGAACTAGTTGGTATTGGAAGAGTCGGAAGCCCTCCGCAGCCGCCGAGTAAAGTTGGTGGAGATGGATCTTTCGGCAGCCAGCTACAGACAGAGATAATGAAGCAGGCCGGGGTAACTTTCTCAGCGCACGCACAAAAGCGACTGGAAGAGAGAAACGTTACATTCGGTGAAAATGAACAGGCCAGGCTGGGAGCGGCAGTGGACAAAATACAGCAGAAAGGCGCTGACAAGTCGCTTGTGCTGCTTGATGATCTGGCTTTGGTTGTAAGCGCCAGGAACCGAATTGTGATTACGGCCGTGGATTCGGCTAGTGCAAAGGACTCGGTTTTCACAAATATAGAGAGCGCCGTAATAGGCTAAGCATTAACTACTAAACACGCACTGGACCTCGTTGAGGAAGTGCATAACCGCTGAATGATTGAGGCGGTTGGTTATAATAGGAGGTCATTAAATTGATACAAGCAATGTATAGCGGCATCGCGGGCATGAAGGCATTCAAGGGCGCCCTCGATGTCATAGGTAACAATATCGCAAACATCAACACAACTGCATATAAAGGTGGGCGTGCAAACTTCAAAGACATGCTCAGTCAGACTATTAAAGGAGCCACGGCGCCGAGCGCAGGAATGGGCGGAAGCAACTCCACTCAGGTCGGCTTGGGCGTTATCCTTGGTTCCATTGATATCAGCACAGCTCAGGGTTCCATGCAGGCCACCGGACGCAATACCGACCTTGCCGTCGAAGGCAACGGCTTCTTCGCTTTGGGCGGGGGCGATAGGGTCGCTTACACCAGAGACGGCAGCTTCGTTTTGGACGCCGAGTTTAATCTTGTGCAGTCTGGGTCAGGATTGAGAGTTCTAGGGTGGGCCGCCGACTTGGCAAATGGCACTGTTGACACATCAGTCCCGATCAATGCACAATCCTCCATGAGGATTCCGGTCGGTGGGCTTTCGGTCGCACGACCAACCACAAAGGTTGACGTTGCAGGGAACCTGGATGCTTCGTCCGTAGGTCCTGCACAGACCAAATCGATCATACTGGCGGGCAATATGGATGAAACAACAGGTCCAGAGGGAACCACATTTGCCAGGATCACAGGCAGTTTTGATAGAAATGCTCTAGCTGCTAAGGGAACCACATTTGCCAGGATCACCGGCAGTTTCGACTCTGGCGCTGTTGTTGGTGCAACTCACGACGTGGACTTTATTGTCTATGACCAGGCGGGCGTTTCACATGACGTAAAAGCAACATTTACCAAGGATGCTGCGCCAAATACATGGACGTATGCACTTACAGGAACGGGTGTGGATGTCGCTTCTCTTCCTCCGGCAGGAAGCGTGACATTTGACGCCATAACAGGTGCAAGCAACGGTACTCTCAGCATACCGATGAATCTGACCTGGAACGCGGGTGCGGACTCCATTACTGCGGCGATAGATACGAGTGTAATGACTGAAGGTATCTCTACAAACGCAAGCGTAACTGCAGCTAACAAAGATGGCAACGACTTCAGCGCTGGCTCAATTCGCAGCGTGAACTTTACTGTATACGACCAAGCTGGCGTTGCACATGATGTGACTGCAACATTTACCAAAGATACTGTTGCGAATACATGGAACTACGTCCTTACGGCGACGGGCGCCGATGTCGCTTCTCTTCCTCCGGCAGGAAGCGTGACATTTGACCCCGCCTCCGGAGTAAGCAACCTCCCCAGCATACCATTGAATCTGACCTGGAACTTGGGTGTAGATTCCATCACCGCAGCGCTAGACACGAGCGTAATGACTGAAGGTGTCTCTACAAACGCAGTTGTAACTGCAGATGACATAGATGGCTACGCCCCCGGCGCGCCTGTCACCATCACCAAGAACATATATGATTCTCTTGGATATGCACATCCTGTGACCGTAACGTTCACCAAGCAGCCGATAGCTGACACATGGCGCTATACCATAGCTTGCCCTGACGCAACCCCGGCTTCAATTCCGACTGATGCGAATTTCACGTTTACAGGCGGCGTTAGCGATTTGGCGGGGATTCCTATGTCTTTGGTGTTGAATACTTCAAACGGTTCAGTGCAGCCAATGAATATGACAATAGACACGGAGGATCTGAAGCTGGATGACGCAGCAACGATTGCTGCATTCCCCGCCACTATGGCTCCGGACGGTTCAGCCCCTGGCGATCCCGTTCCGATTAGATTCGATGTATATGATTCACTGGGTATCACTCATGAGATGAAGGTCATCTTCATGAAGACTGCCAACCCGGCTTCTTGGGATTATGAGGTGGTGTGCCCGGATGCTGCTGCTGCTTCGCTGCCGCCTCCCGGACAGATCACTTTCAACAACCTTGGCTATAGCCAGTTGCCGAATATTCCTTACTCGCTGGTCTGGGCGACCCCGAACGGTTCCACCCAGCCGCTTATCGGAAGCATTAATACGGGAAGCATTAGCCAGTTGAATGGCGCAACCACCGTTGACCTGACTTACCAGGATGGTTTGGAGTTGGGAACGCTCGAATCATACACCATAGGTCGAGATGGTTCGATCACTGGCGTTTTCACCAACGGTTCCAACCGTCCGCTCGGTCAGATGGCTCTGGCGCAGTTTAACAACCCTGCGGGTGTGACCAAAGTTGGCAACAACGTAGTCAATGAGAGCCCCAACTCAGGAGCAGCTAAGATTGGTAAGCCTGGTGATGGCGGCTTAGGTATGATCAACGCTGGTTTCCTTGAATCTTCGAATGTGGACCTTGCTACCGAGTTTGCAGCTATGATCGTTGCGCAGCGCGGTTTTCAGGCAACTTCAAAGATCATAACAACATCTGACGAGATTCTCCAGGAACTGGTTAGTCTCAAGCGCTAATAAGTTAGAGCTTGCGCGAAACGTCCTGTTGATCCCGAATCAAGTTCGGGATGACAGACGCGTGTCATGCTGAACTTGATGTCATGCTGAACTTGATGTCATGCTGAACTTGATTCAGCATCTCTAACCAAAACGAACGGGGCGGGATCTCGGTCTCGCCCTGCAAGATAGAGGGCGAGGCGCCCGGACATGATCGTCCGGGACATGATCGCCCGGACATGATCGTCCGGGACATGATCGCCCGGACATGATCGTCCGGGACATGATCGCCCGGACATGATCGTCCGGGACATGATCGTCCGGGACATGATCGTCCGGGAAATCCGTTCCCGGACCGACCTCGAGAACAAGGAAAGCATAAATGATTAAGCTTACACTTTACAATAATTCGGATCTGGTGGTGAATGCGGATCTTATCGAGTGTATCGAAAAGACCCCGGATACCATTATTTCGCTCGTAACAGGCAAGAAAGTGATGGTGAAGGAGTCGGTTGAGGATGTAATCGGCAAGGTTGTTGCATATCGACGGCTAATCGCAAAGCACCAGCGCATGTTTGGCGCAAGAGGCAACAACTACCTCAGAGCTGAAGTAAGGAATATTGAAAAATGGACATAGCAACCGTTTTAGGGCTTCTTCTTGCCTGGGGAGCGTTGTTTCTAAGCCTTGGCCTTGAGGGTGGAACCATAAACGACCTGATAAACGCGCCTGCGTTCGTCTTGGTTGTGTTTGGTACGATTGGCGCGACTGTTGTTGGATCGAGTATGAAAACGCTGCTTTCGCTGTCCTCAATTTTTAGAAATGCGCTTATCAATAAGGATATAGATGCGCAGGACGTTATAGAAAAGGTGGTTGGGTATGCAAGAGTGGCGCGTCGAGATGGTGTGCTTGCTCTCGAAGTGACCGCCGCTAAGATAGAAAACTTGTTTTTGCGCAAGGGTCTCGAACTGGTTGTGGACGGCACACCCAGCGTTATGGTGCGTGAGATCCTTGAGACAGAGATCGTGGCCATGCAAGAGCGCCACAAGATCGGTGAGACGGTTTTCACCACATTGGGAGGATTTTCTCCCACCCTGGGTATTATCGGGACCGTTATGGGTTTGATCAGCATGCTTTCTAAACTAAGCGAGCCGGGAAAAATGGGACATGCCATTGCGGCGGCGTTCATTGCCACGCTGTATGGCGTTGCGTTTGCCAACCTGATCTACCTGCCGATCGCCGGCAAACTAAAATCCAAGACCGCCGAAGAGGTCATAATCTACGAAATGATCATCGAAGGGGTTATGTCCATACAGGCCGGTGACAGTCCAAGAATCGTAGAGACAAGAATGATGGCATACTTGCCGCCGAGCTTGAGAGTCTCCGTCGCAGACGATTCAAAAGCCGATTATGGAGTTAGAAAAGCAGCATGAGACGTAGAAAGAAAAGCCATCCGGAAGAACATGGAAACGCAGATCGTTGGCTACTGACATACGCTGATATGATAACGCTGCTCATGGCGTTTTTTATCATGATGTATTCCATGTCTGTGCTTAATACCGCCAAGTTCAAGCAAGCCGCTATTTCAATAAGAAGCGGTTTTGGCGGCATTATGCCACGCCAGGGCAATGCGGTGGTTCGCCCCAGTGGTGGTTCATTTGACCCTTCGCAAAATGCGCAGATAGCTGGTGTGAAATGGAGAATAATCAGCCCTCTCGTCAACAGTATTGAGCAAAAAGAGCAGAAAATGTCCGCTAAAATTGGCGAGGATAACAGAGGTATTGTGATCACCTTATCAAGTGATCAGTTTTTATTTGAGCCAGGAAGCGCCCAAATCAATCAGCAGGCATACAAATTGCTAGACAACATCGCGGACACGTTAGGCAAGGTTCCTAATAATGTCCAGATCGAAGGGCACACCTGCGATCTGCAGACGAAAAACGAAAAATATGCAGATAACTGGGAGCTTTCCAGCGCGAGAGCGATTAGTGTTCTCAGATACTTAGTTGAAAACAAAGGTTTACCGGCAAAACAATTTTCCGTAGCAGGATACGGCAGCATTAGGCCGGTAAGCCCAAATAATACGGAGAAAGAGAGATCACAGAACCGACGGGTCGAAATAGTGATACTGAGGCCTGAAGCGCCCATTGGAGTTGAACCCAGTGTTGAGCCAAGACGCATCAGCAACCCATTGGAAGCCGTATTTCAAAGGAGCATCGATTAAATGTTGTTTGGTAAGAGCGGCAAAGGAAAAATGGTCATCATCATAGCGCTTGCGGCTGTCGCAGTGCTCGCGGGTGTCGGAGTGGTTGTGTTAAAAAATAGTGGCAAAAAGCACGGCAAACCCGAAAAACTGCCGACCGTTGAAATGGCGTTGGGCGAGTTCATCGTAAACCTCGCCGACAAAAACGAGGTCCGCTATGTTAAAGCAAACATTGTTCTTGAGGTCGAAGGCGAACTGCCCGCAGCCAGCGGCGAAGGTAAAGGCGAGGGCGGTGACCCACGCATAAGAGATGCCGTTATCCAGATAATGAGCAGTAAGCATTTCTCTGAACTCGCAGATCCCAAGGGCAAGGAAAAGCTCAAGAAAGAGATCATAATAGCGGTCAACGAGCGTTTCGCAGAAAATGCCGAAAGGTCGGATAAAGGCAAAGAAACACCAGTCAAGGCTGTAGAAGTATTTTTTAGCGAATTCGCAATGCAGTAAGCTGAAAACCAGCCATGATATGTAACCGCTGGGAGGTTGGAAATGTCGGACGAAGTAATGTCTCAAGAAGAAATTGAAGCTTTAATGGGCGGCGGCGCAGCTGCCGAGAGTAACGCAGCGTCAGAAGCTGCAGCGGCGAGTGAAACTGTGGCGGATGCGGACGAAACCGCAGAAGTTCAGGCTGCGGACGAAACACCAGAAGTTCAGGCCGCGGACGAAACACCAGAAGTTCAGGCCGTGCCCGAAGCGCCGGCTGCTCCTGCGATACCTGATATCAGAGTTAGCACAGCTCCGGAGCCATCGGTAAGACCGGCGGAGTTCTCTTCGCTTTCTCGCACTATGGATAGCGGTCCGCGCAATGGCATTGATCTATTGTTGGATGTGCAGCTTACCGTAGCAGTCGAACTTGGCCGCACTCAGCTTCATGTTCGCGATATTCTGGGCCTTGGTCCTGGCGCGGTCGTCGAGTTGGAAAAACACTCGGGCGAACCAGTGGAAGTTGTCGTTAACGGCAAGCTCCTGGCTCGCGGTGAAGTGGTCTTGATCGACGAAAAATTCGGCGTGCGTATAACAGAGATTATCAATAAAGCAGAAAGAGATGCACATGCAAAGGCTGCTTAAACTGGCCATAATGGTTCTGCTTGCAGGCATGGCTGTTGTTGTGAACCCTGGCATTGCGGCCGAAAAAACTGCTGCGGGGTCGGCCAAGACCACTGAAGTCAAAAGCGCCCCACCAGTGGGTAATACGACCCCAGCCGATGGTTACGGTTGGCCGGCTCCGGGCGCAGCGGCAGAGAAGAAACCGAAACCGGCTGAGGAGTCGAGCACGCCTTTGACCGTTGCGCGGTTCATTGGAAGCTTGGCGCTGGTTCTTGGCTTGTGTTATGCGACCATGCTCGGCCTTAAGAAATTCTCAAATGTTAAGAGTATGGTGGGTTCGAGCCGCAGCCGGATAAAAGTAATCGATAACTCCAACCTTGGAGCAAATAGAACTCTGCACTTGATAGAGATCGGATCGAAGAGGCTGCTTGTCGCTTCTACACCAACCCAGGTAAATCTGCTCACAGAATTAGAGGCGAGCGACATACCCGAGTCCGCGCCCGATCAAGGGGTTTCAGGGTTTAAAGAACAGCTTTCGCAGTTCCTCGGCACAAAAGCCGATTCTACCAAGAGTGCGAAAACCGTAGCACAGATGATGCGAGATTCCATCTCGCATATACAAGGCAAAGTAGGGGAAATGGGAAACTTCCGAAGGATGTTCAGAAATGCCGACAACGGATAATAAAAAGATAATCATTAGAATTATCGTCATGATGGTTGTGTTGGGTTTTGCTTTGGCAATGGCGATTCCTTGCTTTGCGCAAAATGGCATTAGCGTGCCTAAGATCAATATCGGGGTAGGCAAAGCAAGTAGTCCCGAAGAAGTATCGAGCAGCTTGCAGATATTGCTGGTAATGACCGTTCTTTCGCTCGCGCCGGCGCTGCTTATAATGTTGACATCATTCACGAGGATTATAATTATTCTATCTTTCACCCGCACAGCTATCGGCTCGCCGCAGGTGCCGCCGAATACCGTTCTGGTGGGATTGGCGCTGTTTTTGACATTCTTTACGATGGCCCCGGTCATGCAAAAGATCAACCAGAGCGCATTTCGCCCCTATATGGAGCACAAAATATCGTTTCAGAGCGCAACCAATAATGCCGCAGCTCCTCTCAAGGAATTTATGCTTCGGCAGACCCGCACCAAGGACATTATGCTGTTTGTCAATTTGTCCAAGTCCGAAAGGCCTCGCACCAAGAATGACCTGAGCATGGCAGTAATAGTGCCTGCATTCTTGATAAGCGAGCTTAAGACCGCTTTTACGATAGGATTTGTGATATTCATCCCATTCCTCGTTATTGATATGGTGGTTTCAGTAACCTTGATGTCTATGGGTATGATGATGCTTCCTCCTATGATGATATCAATGCCCTTCAAGATACTTCTATTTGTGCTGGTCGATGGCTGGCATTTGATAGTGCGCTCGATAGCGCTGAGTTTCCATTAGACTGGAGTAAATCAAATTAGTTGCTTCGGTATCCTGATGCCGAAGCCCATCGCACATCGAGAGTAGTTGCTTCGGTATCCTGATGCCGAAGCCCATCGCACATCGAGATATAGTTGCTTCGGTATCCTGATGCCGAAGCCTATCGCACATCGAGAATAGTTGCTTCGGTATCCTGATGCCGAAGCCCATCGCACATCGAGAATAGTTGCTTCGGTATCCTGATGCCGAAGCCTATCGCACATCGAGAATAATACGCCTTAGAGACTGGAGTAAATCAAATGACCGATTCAGGAGTTCTGGAACTGGGACAGCGAGCTATTGCTATAACCTTAATGATATGCGCTCCCACATTGGGCGTCGGGCTGATAGTGGGTCTGATGGTAAGTGTATTCCAGGCAGCCACCCAAATTCAGGAGATGACGCTGACATTCGTCCCCAAGATCGTAGCCGTAACACTGGCGCTGGTAGTCTGTGGCCCGTGGATGCTCAAGAGCCTGGTTAACTTCACCAGCAAACTCCTCATCAGCCTGCCGAATTTGGTGCGCTGAAGGTAGCGGAAAGTGGAAAGCGGAAAGCGGAAAGCGGAGAGTGGAGAGTGGAGAGTGGAGAGCGGAGAGCCCCGGAGGGGAGTCGGTATTTCGGGATTTGAGGGTTGGAGCACAATTTATCAAGCTATAATCAAAGTATTCAACCCAACCCGGAAATCCCGAATCACCCGGAACTATTATTATTCCTGAGCTCCCGCCTCGCCATGCTGAGCTCCCGCCTCGCCATGCTGAGCCCCCGCCTCGCCATGCTGAGCCTCCGCCTCGCCATGCTGAGCCCCCGCCTCGCCATGCTGAGCCCCCGCCTCGCCATGCTGAGGCTCTGCCTCGCCATGCTGAGCCCCCGCCTCGCCATGCTGAGGCTCTCGAAGCATGAGCAGCATGCTAACTTCTAAATCTCATCAGTTTCGGGATTTCCGCTGTCGCTCAAATCCCGAAACACCCAACACCCAACACCCAACACCCAACACCTATCTCCTCCCCCAGGCACGGTTATTGCTATGCTTTCCCTCGGAGTATTGTATGGACTTGCTTGGATTCGGAATGGCCAAAATGGTTACTTTTTTGCTTGTTCTCTGCAGAGTGGGGGGCATATTTACCCTTGCGCCTATTTTTGGCAACCAGAATGTAACCAAAATGGTCCGAATAACCATCGCTGTCGCCCTTACTCTTATCTTTGTGCCAATGATCAGCTATGATCCCGGAAACCTGAATATGTTTACGTTTTTCGTGCTGATAGTTAAGGAATCTTTGGTTGGAGTGCTGATGGGGTTTCTCGCTACCATGATGTTTACCGCAATTGTTATGGCAGGCGCTTATATCGATTTGGCAATCGGTCTAAGCTTCGCGCAGCAGGTGGATCCATTAACCAAGGCCCACACAGCCGTGATGGGTATGGCGCTGAACCTCGTGGCTACTCTGATATTTCTTGGAGTGAACGGTCACCACATGATGATTCGCGGTTTGGCTGAGAGCTTTGATGTCGTTCCAATCGGTAAGGCAATATTTACTCCAGAAGCCGCCAATGGCTTGCTGGTTGTCTTTGGAGCGCTCATAATGGCCGCCCTCAAGATTGCATCTCCGATTATTGGTGTGATATTCATCGTGGATGTCGCACTCGGCATTCTCGCCCGAACCGTGCCGCAGATGAATATTTTCAGCGTTGGTTTTGCTACGAAGCTTATTGTGGGCTTGGGGGTTATGATAATCATTCTCCCTGCCACTTCAACTGTGATGGTGAGCCTGTTTTCGGGCCTTCATCGTGATCTTATGATGCTGTTGAGGCATCTGGTTTGAGGAAGAACTTATGGCGTTAGAGGATAAGACCGAGGCCCCAACCCCCCGTAGGCGCACTGAAGCGCGCGATGAGGGGCAAGTTGCAAAAAGCTCGGAAGTCAATGCGGCTGCCGTGCTCATAACTGGCCTGCTTGTCTTGAAAATGACAGGCTCTCGATTGGGAACCAGCCTTACAGACACAATGACTCGCTCGCTGTCGACCTTTCCTACTCACGACATCGCCATAAGCGACGTCTCCACGAACCTGGTACGGTTATTGCTGGTCATCGGCTCGGCTATCGCGCCATTTATTCTGGCTGTGATGCTGGCGGGTGTGGTGGCGAACGTCGCTCAGGTGGGCTTGCATATTTCTCCCAAGACCTTTCAGATCAAGGGCGGCAGGATGAACCCCCTCAAGGGAATCGTTGGAATGTTTTCCATGAGGGCTTTGGTTGAGCTGGTAAAGTCTACAGCTAAGATTTTGGTTATCAGCTTCATCATATACACGTTTTTGATGAGCAAAGCATCCGAGATTATCGCTATGGTGGGCGGCAGTTATAAGACCACCTGCGCGACCATAGGCAGCCTGACATACGGCCTCTTGATGAGAACAGCTTTTGCGCTGCTTGTAATTGCGGCGCTTGATTATGCATATCAGCGTTATAATAACGAAAAACAGCTCAAGATGAGCAAGCAAGAAGTAAAAGATGATTCCAAGCGCACTGAGGGTGACCCGCTGATCAAGGGCAAGATTCGTCAGAAGCAGCGCGAAGTATCCCAGAGGCGAATGATGGCCGAGGTGCCAAAAGCGGATGTGGTTGTCAGCAACCCGACACACTTCGCAGTCGCGCTAAAATATGACTCTGACATCAGCGCCGCCCCGATGGTGGTTGCAAAAGGTATGGATTATCTTGCTCAGCGGATCAAGGCTATTGCTATAGAAAACAACGTTCCGTTGGTTGAGAATGTTGCGTTGGCGAGGGCGCTGTATGCTACGGTTGAGATTGGCGACGAAATACCCGCTGATCTCTATCAGGCAGTGGCTGAGATACTCGCTTATGTATATAAACTTAGCAAGAGGTTTGGTGGTAGGCGAGCGTGATGCTTGGTTGCTTCGGTATCCTGATTTGGTTGCTTCGGTATCCTGATGCCGAAGCCTTCGGGCGGGATTGCAAATCCCACCCGAACAAACTTTTAGTTGCTTCGGTATCCTGATGCCGAAGCCTTCAACATAGACCGAACAAAGGCATCGAGCGAAGCAATCAGATAGTTGCTTCGGTATCCTGATGCCGAAGCCTTCAAAGGAAAACTAATGGCAGTTACAACAACAGCAAAAAGTAGCGCAGCGATAGGCTCATTGGGATTTATGGCGAAATACAGTGACATTGCAATAGCAGGCGTCGCTGTTTTGATCGTAGGCATGATGATCCTGCCCATACCTCATTGGTTGCTGGATATTCTCCTGTGTGCGAATATTGCCCTCTCGCTATCGATTTTGCTTGTGTCAATGTACACTTCCGAGCCGCTTGCGTTCAGCTCGTTTCCTTCGCTGCTCCTCATGACCACCCTTTTCAGGTTGTCGCTTAATATTTCTGCTACACGGCAGATTCTACTTCAGGCTGATGCCGGTACGGTTATCAGGGCATTTGGGCAGGTTGTGGTCGGAGGCAACTATGTCGTCGGCATTGTTATATTTATCTTGCTTGTAATTATCCAGTTTGTTGTTATCACGAATGGCGCAGGCCGAGTTGCAGAGGTCGCAGCTCGATTTACTTTGGACGCAATGCCCGGTAAGCAGATGGCTATTGACGCAGACCTGAACGCCGGCATCATAGATGAGCAAATGGCACAGCAGCGCCGAAAAGACATCTCCCGTGAAGCCGACTTTTATGGAGCTATGGATGGTGCAACCAAGTTTATTCGTGGAGACGCAATCGCTGCTATTATTATGATCGTTGTGAACATTCTCGGCGGATTTGCTGTTGGTGTTCTGCAGAAGAATATGGATATTATGCAAGCGCTGCAGACCTATACGCTGTTGACCGTTGGTGAAGGTCTGGTCACCCAGGTGCCCGCGCTTTTGGTTTCGACTGCCACCGGCCTTATGGTTACCAAGAACGGCACCAAGGAAAGCCTCGGCATGGAGCTTATGAGCCAGGTGCTGAGCAGTCCGAAGGCGTTGGGGATTACGGCTTGTGTGTTCGTTGCCATGTTTATAGTGCCGGGTATGCCTAAGACCCCGTTGCTTTTTGCCGCGTCTGTTGTTGGCTTACTTGCATATTTCCTGGCGTCTTCCGCCAAACAAGTTGAGGAAGAGGCCAAGATCAAGGCTGCGAAGCCAGTCGAAGGCCCTGCAGTTCCTGAACAGATGACTGATTTGATCGGCGTTGACCCATTGGCGTTGGAGATCGGCTATGGCTTGATCGCATTAGCCGATCCCAAGCAGGGAGGCGAGTTGCTGGATCGAATTACGCTTTTAAGAAAACAGGCTGTTACGGATAAGGGTATTCTAGTGCCTGCGATTCGGGTGAGAGATAATGTACAGCTTACACCCAATCAATATATGATAAAGCTTCGCGGCATAGAAATCGCGCAAGGGGAAGTTTACCCAGGTCAGTTTTTGGCGATGAACCCTGGGGGGGCTATGGAGAAATTGACTGGAATGGATACCATTGAGCCTGCGTTCGGCCTCCCTGCCACATGGATATCGGAATCGCAGCGGATGTTTGCCGAGGTGGCGGGCTATACGGTGGTCGATCCTACTACTGTGCTTATCACGCACGTCACCGAAATCGTCCACAAGCACGCGGCGGAACTCCTCACTCGCCAGGAGACTCAGCAGCTCATCGAAGCTGCAAAAACCGATGCGCCGACCGTCGTCAGCGAGCTCATACCGGATATCATGGGCATCGGCGACATTCAGAAAGTGCTTCAGAACCTGCTTATTGAGCGGGTGTCGATAAAGGATATTGTGGTAATACTCGAATCGCTTGCTGATTACGCTTGCACCACCAAGGATACCGATGTGCTGACTGAGTATGTCCGCCAGCGCTTGAGCTTGGCTATTTGTCGTCAACATCAGGGCATGGATGGCAAGCTGACGGTTTTTGCACTCCATCCAGCCGTGGAGCAAATCATCACTGATAACATTCGTCAAACTGAACTCGGTTTCAGGCTCATCATCAATCCGGACATGGTACAGAAATTGCTAAGTGCCATTCAGGAACAAGTGGAGAACCTCTCACAGCGAGGATTTGCGCCAGTGGCGCTTTGCTCACCGAGGACCAGGCTCCACATACGTAGATTGGTAGAGCAGTCTTTTCCGATGCTCGCGGTGCTCTCCTACGCAGAGATAGCGCCGGATATAGATGTTGACTCAATCGGTATGGTAATGTTCGACGATAACGCACAGGCTGCCTGAGTCTGAAGAAAATAACTATAGGAATGGTGACGATTTACGATGCGAATTAAGACTTTTGAAGCGCCAACAATGCAAGAGGCTCTAGTGCTCGCGAAAATGGAGTTTGGCGAGGACGCAGTGGTCCTGAATACAAAACGTGTGAAGAGCGGCGGGCTTTTGGGCCTTGGCGGCTCCGATAGAGTGGAGCTTATGGCCGCAGCTGATGAGATGGCAATGGGGTATTCCGCCCCGGAATCCGTTTCAGCTCCGGCATATATGCTTCAGCCGGCGGTGAAGCGTGGAAATGGGGAGGGCGAAGCTCCCGCTGAGCATAGAGTTGATACTTATAGCCCGGGCATGTCCTCGTTGGCCGCAAGGACCTATTCTGAAACACGAAATGTGGCCACAGCGGAACCTCTCTGCGAGATGGATCAGCTCCGCAATGAGCTTAAGCAGCTCGCCGCGATGGTCAATGGCCTGATGGGTTCACGAACCGATGTGCCTGTTGCTGAGGCAGCGATACCCTTGCTGATGAGGTTTGGCGTGGACGAAGATTTGGCCCGTGGAATTCTGGCTGATTTGCTTTCCATAGAGGACCCGAATACGCTGGTTTCAGCGCTTGCCGCGAAGATGCAGGCTTTCGCTCATCCGCCTGTTAGTCATGGCAGGCAGGTGATCGCGTTAGTTGGACCCACAGGGGTGGGGAAGACCACCACACTGGCGAAACTTGCCGCAAAGTTTGCGTTGGAGCAGGGGAAGAAAGTTGCTCTTGTTACAGCCGATACTTATAGAATCGGCGCTGTGGATCAATTGAGGACTTATGCGCGAATCATAGGCATTCCCGTGGAAATCGCGCTTTCTCCCGAGGAGGTGAGTGCGGGCGTTGAAAAGCATCGTGATAAGGATGTTGTGCTGATCGATACAGTTGGCCGCAGCCAGCGTAATGAAGATCATTTGATGGAGCTCAAGAGCTTTGTGGCAGCCGCTTCCCCTACCGACACGCACCTCGTGGTTTCGGCCTCGCTATCCGGTGAAATACAGAGGGAAGTTGTTGAGAAGTTTACCGTGCTTTGTCCAACCAAGCTTATCATCACCAAGCTTGATGAGTCTGCTGATAGAGGCTGCCTGGTAAACCTCCCTCTGCGGACCGGGCTAGCTGTTTCATGCACTACCGCAGGCCAGAACGTGCCCCAGGATATCGATTTTGCTGAGCCGGGCAAACTTGCCCGCAATGTTATAACGGAGGTTGTTTAATGCTTGACCAGGCTGAAACTCTTCGCACGCTCGTGCGAGACAAGGTGTATTTTAGCGGACCTGTCCCGCACCCGCCCAATTTCTATACGGTGGCGGTAACCAGCGGCAAAGGGGGCGTAGGAAAGACCACTATTGCGGTCAACCTCGCTTTGCTTCTCTCCAAAGCAGGGAGGCGAGTGCGCCTGGTGGATGCTGATTTCGGGTTGTCCAACGCGGAGGTTTTGATGGGAATGAACCCGAAGCGCTCTTTGAATGATGTGCTTCGCGGAGGCATCGACCCATGGGATGCGTGGACGGATGGGCCCGGGGGGATTAAGCTCCTGTCTTCAGGATCGGGACTGGAGGAGATGGCTAATATAGATGGCACGATAGGTGTGACGCTGATTAATCACGTGCTGCAGACGGCATCGGATGGCGATGTTGTCATAATCGATACAGCGCCGGGGATCAATGATTCCGTAATATCTTTACTGACGTTTGCCGACGAGGTAATGGTGGTCACAAGCCCCGAACCTACGTCGATAACAGATTCCTATGCCGTGATGAAAGTGCTGATTAATAAGAATCCCGCTGCAAATATTACACTTATCGCAAATAGCTGCACTAGCCCAAGCCAGGCGACCTGTGTAGCCGATGGGCTGAATAATATTTGCCGGAAATTCCTGGGCAGGAGTTTCCAGAGATACGAATACCTGCCTGATGATGCTTCAGTTGGTTGGGCAATTCGCACCCAGAAGCCGCTGGCAATTTCTAACAACCATTCTGCAATCGGGCCGTGGCTGCGCAAGATTGCTATAAAGATGGATGATAGAATTCGCAAGCAGGGCGCCCAAATTGAGCCATTGGCTGAATTGGTGGTGGCTTAACTTGGATGCTATCCAACCAGCGTGGAAAATTATTAGTTTGCTCCTTGGCCTGGGCTTGTTCCTGGGAGTAGGGATATTAGCCCTCTCATTCGGAGACGAGCCGGTGTGGAGCATTGGTAAGGCGATGGGCGCGTTCATCGCATGTTGGGTTTTGTTGAATTATCTCGGCGCATTATTAGGAATGATCGCCGAAAAGCCAGCAGAAGATATCAGTGAAGAATATGCTGATGTGGATATTGATGACACTGGTAACGAGAGAGGCACATAGACCATGGACCTGCGTAACAAGCTATGGCTGGATTACAAACAAAAGGGCAGCGAAACTGCCAGGGAAAAGCTGATTTCGGAGTATGTTTATCTGGCAAAGTATGCGGTGGATAGACTGAATCTTTCACCGTCGGGCGCCCTGAGTTATGATGACTTGATTGGGCACGCGGTTGTTGGACTGATCGATGCAATAGAGAAGTTCGACCTTGACCGCAACGTGAAGTTCGAAACTTATGCGCTCACCCGCATCAGAGGCGAGGTGATAGACGTGATCAGGAGTCTCGATTGGACTCCCCGTTCCGTCAGAAAGCATGAGACGATTCTTCGCGAGGCTTATGCCAGGCTCGAAATGGAGCTTGAGCGCCCGCCCGATGATATCGAAGTCTCCAAATACCTTGGAATAGAAATGTGCGAGCTTGAGAAGATGCTTGCGGATGTCGGACAGTCTGCGTTGTTCTCTTTGGACGAAGTCGTGGCGAGCGGAGGCGATATCATAGCCCGATCTAACGATGATGAACGCGACGACCCCGCGATGTGCGCTGAGCGTTCAGATCAGCGCAGAATCCTTGCCCGAGCGATTGATGAGCTTCCGCAGCGAGAGCACGACGTGGTAGCGTTGTATTACTATGAGAACCTCACTCAGAATGAAATCGCTGCGGTGATGGGTGTTACCGAGTCTAGAATCTGCCAGATCCATACAAGAGCGGTCTTGAGGCTATCCGGTAAGCTCGCTCGCACTTCAGCCGGCTTCGCGATGAGTGCGTAGGTCAAGTTATGAATTATGAATTATGAATTATGAATGTGGGAAGGGAAATGCGGGGCAGTTGAGTTGTTTTGGGAAACCCTTTTCCCGAAACCTCAAGTTTCGACGCAAAATTACCGATAATAGGACAAACGGCGCAAAAAGGCCGTCTCGCAATACCTATCTATGGACGCGGGGAGGTGAGGGCGATGTCATGGGACAGGCCGCCCATTATCACACAACGGGCGCACGATATAGCGCAGGTGCATGTAACGGAAGCGGCGGCAGCAATACTCGAGCGAAAAAGGGCAGATGCTTCGGAACGTATGCGCCGCGACAAGATCAGGCAGGAGCGCGAGCGTAAACGCAGGAATTTCGAGCGCCATGAACATGATCAGCTCGGTAAAGAACCACCGAATGACGAAGAAACACGCTTAGATGTTGTGGTGTGATCAAACTTGGAAGGAGACCGCCAATCTCACGGTGATGAGGTGCGGTTGATGTGAGAAGATGGAAGCATTAATATCTTTGATTGCCCTTTTTGGCGTAGGTTATGCAGGTTTTTGTGGTTTCAAATGGATAATGAAAAACGGGCACATTCAGGCAGGTAAGAATGCGCCGCTATCGCCGACGGACCTCAGGGTGCTTGAAGAGAGCGCCGAGCGTCTGATGGCGGATATGCGGATTGTTACTGATGAATGTGTTGCGCGTATCGAGCAGGCGTGCACTCAAGCGCAGATGAGAATTGAGAGCCTTGAACCCGCGCGCGTGTCATCGGCTAGCATGAACGCTGCCCAGTTCAGCAATACCTGGAAGCCGATACCAATCGACGGCGCTGTTCCTGCGCTGGATTCGTATGAGTCCGCTGCATACCTCGCGAGAGAATCTGGTATGACGACCGGCGAGATAGAACTTATGCGGGGCTTGAAGACTATGGAGCATCGGCAGTAGGAAAACACGTCGGCATTGTGCAAAGAATTGTATTGGGTGGCAGCTCATCTACGAGCTGCCACCCAATTTTGCATTGTTGTTATTTGAACACCATGGATGAAGTGTGCTTGCCGAACTTGGCCACAGCACATGTCCTTGCTCTGTGCACGCATTTGAGCATATCTTTGAATTCCACTTTGCCGGCGGCGAAGTAGAACCTGAAAGACTGGCTCTGGTTCCTTTTCAAGACCTTCGAGTATCTGTTGAACTCTGTGCAGCAGATATCCGTGCCGGTCATATACAGTCCTCTTGGTGTGGAGGATTTGTTGGTGAGAGTGATATCGTAGAGACCGGCATCCGCCTCCCTCATTGGGTTCACAATCCCGTTGTCCGTCAATATAATATGCAGTTTCATCGGAATGACCGGACCACGGGCAATAGTTGCAGGCGTGGTCACAACAGTCGGTGGAGGCATAACCTCATTCTGCTGCACCACGCCGCCCACATTGTTCATATTGAGCGAGGCGCTTGGCCAGTAGATATAAAAACTTCCGCTCGGGAACCCCTCAACTTCTTTGCTGTTCGCGGCTTTTGCTCCCGGCACGACCAATTGTATTTCTCGCCTGCTGGGATCCGCCTGGGTAAGCAAACGCTGGCTTGAGTCGTGTATGGCTGAAGTTACCATCACAATCGCCGGCTGATTTTCGGCAATTATAGCGCCATCTTTTGTGATAGTTGCGTTTCCAATTACCGAAATGTATGCGAGAGTCTCCGGCATGGTTATGCCGGGGATATTGGTGGATGTCGAACCGAATACAGACTTCAAGACCTCAACGCCGTTGAACCCCATCTGGCTCGGTAGCACACATGTGAACTTCATCATATACTGCGAGCCGCCGGGGGACGGATAAGTGAACTTTGCCACCACTTCGGCTGTGGGGTTATCGATGGAAGTCATGCCCGCTTGCCGGGTGCAGGCAAAAATCTGGATGCTGCCCTCCGTCTGTTCGGGGGTAGAGACAAAATCCGGACTAGTAAAAATCCAGGCTCTTCCTGAAGTCGACGCAGTTACTGATGTCAGGCATGCAGGACCCGATCCGAGTTCGGAGGGCTGTGTTGGTTCCGCTCTGGTCAGAACTGAAGTCGAGATTAGAAGTGTGGCGCTGATGGCGAACAGCGCCAAAACTGTGATGATGCGCCATTTTCCTTGGCAGTTTACTCTCATATTGCTGAACCTCCTCAAGCGCTATGTATTGAAGCCTATTGCTTTCTGCACAATAATACCCCGCGTTGAAATGAAGCAAACTGTTTGATTTTTGTATGGCTGACTAACGACTGTTCGGGGGATTGCAAATAATTGTTCGGGCGGATTTGCAAATAATTGTTCGGGGGGATTTGCAATCCCGCCCGTAAGTGGCCATCTGGGATATGTGACCTCTAGTTACACTTCGCCATGCTGAGGCACTCGAAGCGCTGGACAATGCTTATCAGGAGCAGATAATCATTTGGGCGCCATTGATCAGGCCGGAGAGGCGAGGTTCCTGCAACATCATACTGGCTGGAGAGTTGGTCACTTTGATTTCAATGGTGTTGAGACCGGGCTTGGTGAAAGCGGTTATGTCGATCTCAAAAGAGGGCCAAAGACGAGTTCCCGCTTTTTCACCATTTACCACGAACTCGACGATGTGAGCCGGGCTGTTGGCGCGGAGGAAGACGCGTTGATTCTCGATCAATTGGGGGATTTCGATTTCCTGGGTGTAGCTTGCAGATCCTGAGTAGAATGGGTAGCCGTGATCTGTCCAGGAGCCTGAGCGCATTGAGTCGCGCGGCCCCATGAGCGCTGAACACGATTTATCCAGGCTGAACGAGCCCATAAGGCGTGCTTTGGGGGGATTACAATTTGCAGATTTATTCTTCCATACAAATATGATCTCGTTTGTGCCAGGCTTTATGAGCTCAGTTATGTTTGTTGCCGCAAAATTGATGTCTGTGACCCAGTCCGAGGCAGTATGAGTCTGCGCGCCATTGATTAGGACTGAATATGCATTTTCTTTCGACGATGGCCGCTCAATGACCAGGAGCAGCTCGTGCAGCGCCGCTTCTACCGAAAAGTGCGTTTTGAACTGGGGCGCTGGCGTCGGATGTTGTATAGGGGTGTCTAAGTTCCAATCGGGCAAAGTTATACAGTTGTGCCCATGAATTGAGAAGTTCCAGATGTCCACTAGTACAAGTTTGTTGCGGTTTTCGCACTTATGTTGTACAGCAGGCAAGATGAGCTCATTGGTAAAGTAAATTAGCAGAGACTCAGTGGGCTCAAACTTATATAGAAACAGCGTTCTGTCGCCTTTTTGGGTGCAGTTCGCAAGCGCGGATATCTGTCCGGTTTCGGGGTCCAGCTTATAAGGGAGTTTATTGCACCTTATGGACAATTTGACTTCGCGCGTGATCCTGGATGTATTTACAAAGAAAAAGATGTCGTTGTCATCTATAATTCGGTGATGATAGATGATGTCTCTGCATTCTGAACCAGACCTTCGAATGGAGACTTCAGGCTTAATCCCCATCGATACCATGCCTCTGAGGCCATGAGTCAGTTCGGATGAATCGGCGCACTCGTAGAACAGCAAATTGGATGAGTTGTGGCCGAGCGCTGGTCTGCGGGTGAGGGTTCCAATGACCGCATTTGCCCGAAGTGCCTCCGGGTCCATATCGAATATGTCCATGAATATGCGGCGAACTTCCTCGTGTTTGGCGCCATCGGCATCTCTGAATGGCAGGAGAGTTGTGGCAAGAATAGCCCCGCCATCTTCTGCATATTCGGCAATTTTCACGGCTGCCGCATGTGTGATGGATGTGCTCGGGGGTATGATCAACATCTCATATTCCTCGTCTTGTATTATGAGATGTTGGTCGACAGCAAGCGCTCGCGAAATGCTTTCTTCCGAGACGATGTCGTAGTCGATATGCTCTTTCAATAGGTTTTCACAGTAGAATTTGAAATAATCAAGGGTCAAGCGGTTTGGTATTCCCATTGGATCCTGTGTGAATTCATATTCCAGGGTATTGATTGGGTTCAAGAGAGCAACTTGGGCTTTGTGCGAGCCTTGCGAGAGTGCGAAAGACAGGCGAGCGGTGTAATCTGCAAATTGTTTGTAGTGCGCCCAGAATGTCGATTGATATGACTGCGAGGGCAGGGGAGTCGACTTGCCGGATTCGATAACTGTATAGAAAAATGGACGTGGGCTGAATGCGTTTGCTCCCAAAACTGCGGCGAGGTCGATTACTGTTTTCATTTGGGCAGGGGTCAAGTCCCAATCTGTGTCAGCAAAAGGAGTGCAGAGTACCCTCTTTATTCCAGATAAGTGAGCAGCCGATACTCCCAGCTTTTCGCGTAATATATAAGCATCTTTGATATCATTTAGCCAGCCAGCGTTAATTTGCAGCGCCTGGAACGAAGTTGTGTTGGGGAGCGGAATATCCACAATGCCGCCAATTGCAGATTCTTGTGCAGAGTTGTATAAGTTTAGAGCGCAAAGTTGTGCAGGGTTGCTGCCTGAATCGAGATTGTGGTTGTAAGAGCACACAAACATGTTGAGCTCGCTTGCCAGTTTTTTTGCAAAGTCGATGCATTCCGGCCAGTTGTTCTTGCAGGCCGTATCGAGAGCCTCAGCAGGCTCAACTATGAAGAAACCGCCGATTCCCTTTTCATGCATCTCACGGATTTGGCGCTCGATCTCCACGGTTGTCGGTTTGGCGTTCCAGAACCAAAGAGGTGCAATTCGATACTCGTTGGTCGGGTTCTTAAACAAATCAAGCATGGATATTCCTTGCTGGTTATAGGTAAGAGTTCAGCATGACGTTGTATTCATTAACTCAAAACTCAAAACTCATAACTCACAACTCTTATATATATGCTGTTCCGCATTTTCTGCCCGCCGTCCCATTCTTATCTCTGTAATGCCCTCAAGACTTCTATGGGTGAGCCTGTTCTCAGATTGCTGGCTGCGAGCAAGCTTTCTTCATTAGGGCTGATGATCTTGCCGACATTGGCATAAAATCTGCTTCTTGCGAGCCGGTCGTCCCCGAAATGGTGGTCTGCCCATTCGCTGGAGAACCCTATGTCGACGTTACGCGCAAGCGCTGTGTGTCCCCAGAAGAAATTGGCGCCCTCAACGAAGTCTTCAATGAAAGGCGCAAGCTCCGGCGCCGAAAAATCATCCACAAAAGGCAGCCCGACTTTGTTCATTTCAGTGCCTATACATATCGGAAAACCGATTTCCCGCGCAGCTTCAACAACAGCTTGGAGGTTGGCGAGCTTGGCCGCTTTTTCATCAGAGTTCTTAATGTTCCAGTTGCGGTCCGGGATGATATTCAGCGCCGCAACCCCCTTGGAGGCGAGCAATTCGAACATTGCGGGCATGTCGGATTCGCCGGGGTTGGCGCCGTCGAGCCAGGTGGCGGTCGGTATTGCCTGCATCCCCAGCGCCATCTCAATAACCTGCTCAACCGATGGGAAAGACCCCGCAGACGGCGAAACATATCCCACTCCGCCAAATTTCATAAGCTTGGCGCGCATATTTTCATGCAAGTTTGGAGTATCCATGACGAGCGCGGCGGCCTCATCGCATGATATCTCAAGCGCATTCGCCCAGAAAGCCGCGAGGGTGCATTCGTCATTTAAGAAAACTTCTCTCGCCTTGGCGTCATAAGCTGCCAACAAATGCCTTTCGGTGGCGTTGCCGGAGGGCGTGAGCGGGATAACATCGGCTTCGTAGTCGAGCTGAACCCTTTGCAGAAAGGCGTTCACCCGTTCCATCACCTGCGTATTTCTGCGCTCGGCCATTTCGCGCATTTGGCGCAGGGAGTCGTGGGCAGGGCTTCCGGGGGGAGGCTGCTTGAAACACCCTGCCGCCATAAAATATGCTATGCCGGGCTCATTAGGGGAGTTAATAACCTTGTCGAAATACTCGCTGATGAACACTCGAGTCTCCAGCGCTGCGGTGGTGCGCAGATGAATGAGCTCACCCGCAGCAAGGAACTCTTCCGTACCGTCCAGCACGTCAAAATCCACTATTCCCGAAATCAAAAGCCCATGTTTCGCAGATTCCCACGCAATCCTGCTAGGCGACCAGCCGTTAACGTTATATGAAAAGAAAGTATGAAAGTGCAGGTTAACTTTGTTTGATGTGCGCGGCAAAACAATCTCACCCATTTCAGCCCGCACGCTCAGGCTGCACAGCGCATCCGCCCTCTCAAAAGAATCAAAACTATTAAGTTCGTCCTCAAGTCGCACAATCGCATCGTCAGCCAAATCCATAATCCCCCGAATCACAGAAATAATCATACGAATGATACTAGGTTTTGGCAGGCAAGTCAAAAAGTTGGATTGCGTAATACGCTGGCATGTTGATTCGCGAATGCCGCGAATATGCGCTGATTTCGCGAATGAGGAACAAGCATTGGCAGTGCGTATTTCACTTTCCTAGCCTATATTATTCATGATGTGCGGTAGGCTTCGGCATCAGGATACCGTAAGAGTTCAGTCTTAGTGTATTTGTCATTCCGAACTTGATTCAGTACCGTCCCATAGCATTCGATGTAATAGTTTTGAGTTTTGAGTTTTGAGTTCTGAGTTTTTGATTTGTCTTCGCACGAGTCATTCAGTCCAACTC
>JAPLCU010000133.1 GCA_026392045.1 Armatimonadota bacterium | reverse complement strand
TGCTGTCAATGCGTTGGTTTCTGACGCAAAACTGCTATCTGTTGCCGCTGTTGAAGGCAAACTTGAGACTCGCGCCGATGCAACAAAGCATCAGGGTGACTTTAGAGCTGTCGTTCAAGGTGTCAACGAGTGCCTCGATTCTGTAATTGGCCCGTTGAATGTTGCTGCGGAATATGTTGAGAGAATTTCCAATGGCGATATCCCGCCGGTTATTACCGACGATTACAACGGCGACTTCAATGAGATTAAGAACAACCTCAATAAGTGCATCGTTGCTGTCAATGCGTTGGTTTCTGACGCAAAACTGCTATCTGTTGCCGCTGTTGAAGGCAAACTTGGGACTCGCGCCGATGCAACAAAGCATTATGGCGACTTCAAAGCTATCGTTGAAGGCGTAAACGCCTGCCTCGATTCCGTAATTGGTCCGCTTAATGTTGCTGCTGATTATGTTGATCAGATAGGCAGGGGTTTGATACCGGATGAGATCACAGATAACTACAATGGCGATTTCAATGTTATCAAAGACAATCTGAATGCTACAATCCGTGGAACCCGTGACCAGGTGAAGGCTGCTGAAGCCATAGCAGATGGCGATCTTACCATGCAAGTCAAACTGCGTTCTGATGGCGATGTAATGGCGCAAAGCTTCAATACAATGATCACAAATCTCAGCAAGTTTGCAGGTGATGTCCAGGGCGCGGCGGACATGGTTGCAAGCGGTAGTGAGCAGGTAAATGGTTCCGCTCAGGCTCTTGCTCAGGGGGCCACAGAGCAGGCATCCAGTATCGAAGAAATATCATCTTCAATGGAAGAGATGAACAGCACTGTAAAGCAGAACGCTGACAATGCCCAGCAGACGTCTTCAATTGCGGTTAAATCAGCAGCAGACGGAAAGCAGGGCGGAGCTGCAGTGGCTGAGACGGTTAACGCGATGCAGAGCATTGCAGAGAAGATCAACATCATCGAGGAGATCGCTCGTCAGACCAATATGCTTGCTCTTAATGCAGCCATTGAAGCTGCAAGAGCCGGTGAGCATGGCAAGGGATTTGCTGTGGTTGCTGCCGAAGTGCGAAAACTCGCTGAGCGCAGCCAATCGGCCGCAAAAGAGATCAGTTCGGTCTCTGTCTCCAGTGTCGAGATTGCCCAGAACGCCGGTCAGATACTCGAAGAGATCGTGCCTGGGATCCAGAAGACTGCCGAACTGGTGCAGGAGATCAATGCCTCCTCTGCTGAGCAGTCTTCGGGCATCGATCAGGTAACCAAGGCGATTTCGCAGCTCGATCAGGTCATCCAGGGCAATAGCGCCTCAACAGAAGAACTCTCGGCCACGTCTGAAGAGCTTACCGCTCAGGCAGAGCAGCTCTTGGAATCGGCATCGTTCTTTAAGCTAAAGGATACACAGGGAAGCAAGGCATCGCAGAAGACCGCTGCCGCTCGCACAACAAGAAAAGCCGCTGCAGCAAAAGCAGCGCCCGCCCCGAAAAAGGGTGGCGCGACTATCTTACTGACTGATCATGACGCTGATGACAGCGATTTTGAGAGAGCAGCCTAAAGACTAAATGACTCTCGCAGGCCCGTATTATTCAATGCGGGCCTGCTATCTTCTTAGCTCGCACGAGTCTCGGTGAGTGAGGGGAGGGCGAGGCTCCCGCCGAGCCTTGTAGCATAGCTTAATGATCTAAAGGCGATGAAATGACAATAGAGGAGCGTAAAATGGATCAATCGGGTATTGCCCCGCACAATATGTCTGACATCGAGTTAAAAAAGTTCGTTGAGCTTATCTACAACCAATGTGGAATTTCACTGAACTCGGCAAAAAAGAGCATGTTATCCGCAAGATTCGGCAAACGGCTGCGAGCGTTGGGAATCAGTTCATACAAAGAATATTATGATTTTGTTACCCAAACACTAGGCAAAAATGATGAACTGATCCAGATGATAGATGCCGTTACAACAAACACTACGCATTTTTTTCGAGAAGCCAATCATTTCAGTTATCTAACAGAGCATGCGCTGCCTAATTTACCGAATTCCGGTACTCTGCTGCGGGTGTGGAGCGCGGGGTGCTCAACCGGCGAGGAGCCGTATACTCTCGCTATGGTTCTATCGGAGCATTATGAGAATCACCACGGTAATTTCAGCATATTGGCAACAGATGTCTCCAGCAGTGTGCTGCAAAAGGCGAAGCAAGCAGTCTATGATGATGAAATGGCGCTAAAGGTTCCCGCATTAATCAAGCGTAAATACATGATGCAGGGCAAAGGCGCTCAAGCGGGGAATTGGCGAGTCATTCCGGAGTTGCGCAAGAAGATAAAGTTCGGCAAACTCAATTTCATGGATAATGTTTATGGCATCGAAGGCAAGTTTGATATTATTTTCTGCCGTAATGTGATTATCTACTTCGACTTGGAAACCAAGGTCAAGCTTATAAATTATTTCCACAAATATCTTGATCCCGGCGGTTATCTGTTTATTGGGCACTCTGAGACTTTGAACGGGCTGAACGACGATTTCAAGGCGGTGGCGCCGACTGTATATCGCAAGCCGGATGGTCAAGAGCAAATAGCAAGGAGACGAGCGGCATGAGCGACAAAATAAAGGTTCTAATTGTGGATGACTCGGCGGTAGTCAGGCAAACATTGACTGACATTCTCCAATCGGATCGCGAAATAGAAGTGATAGCTGTAGCCGCAGACCCTTATGTCGCAGTTCAGAGAATCGCAGCGCAGGCGCCGGACGTAATTACGCTTGATGTTGAAATGCCGCGTATGGATGGAATCACTTTCCTGCAAAAGTGGGGGTTCGTGATTTTCTGGAAGAGTCTAAGATCTTAATTTGTGATACGGTGAAAGCCGCCGCGCGTTCAGGCGCTAAGAAGCGTGTTCTGATACAGACGAAGCCTGCAGAAGCCAAATTGAATGCCGATGCGGTATTAGAAAAACCAACGGGAAAAGCTATGATCCAGACCACCGAAAAAGTGATCGTGATAGGCGCATCCACGGGAGGCACCGAGGCGTTGAAAGTGGTCTTGAAGATGCTGCCGGTTGACGCGCCGGGGACGGTAATTGTGCAGCATATGCCTGAAAAGTTTACAGCTTCATTTGCTTCACGGCTCAATGACGAATGCGCGATAGCTGTAAAAGAAGCAGAAGATGGCGATAGAGTGGTAAGAGGACGGGTGCTCATCGCGCCTGGAAACAAGCACACGCTTTTGAAGCGCAGCGGCGCAAGTTACTATGTCGAAGTGAAAGACGGCCCGCTGGTATCGCGCCACAGACCGTCGGTGGATGTTTTGTTCAGGTCGTCAGCGCGTTATGCGGGCAAGAACGCTGTCGGCGTAATTCTCACTGGAATGGGCGATGATGGAGCGCGAGGAATGAGAGAAATGTATGATGGCGGCGCGTATACGGTCGCACAGAACGAGGCCACATGCGTTGTCTACGGAATGCCGCACGAAGCCGTGGTGATGGGTGGGGTGGATAAAGTACTTCCGCTGACCAAAATCGCTTTGGAGGTCTTGATTGCCTGTAAGCAATAGCATGTGATAGGTTTCCAAATTTGATTATTTTCAAGGCAGAGCATGTCATTATGCTCTGCCTTTGCATTTAATGGCTGATTATTGTAATGACCAAGACCAAAAAGGAGGTTTGAATGCTTGCAATGCCCAAGTATAATATAATATAGTACCGTTAGCATGGCGGCGCTATGTATGTTGTTGCTTCGGTATCCTGATGCCGAAG
>JAPLCU010000044.1 GCA_026392045.1 Armatimonadota bacterium | reverse complement strand
TATTTGCGGCCTAAGCACGGGATATGCTATAATTCGTTCGGTATTTATAGTAAAGTTGGAGGATTGTCTACATCGATGGACACCAGTGATTTCAGAAACGGCATATCGATTATCTTTGATAATGACATCTATACAATCGTAGATTTTCAGCACGTGAAGCCCGGTAAAGGCGGCGCTTTTGTGCGCAGCAAACTCAAGAACATCCGAACCGGGGCAACTACCGAAAAGACCTGGCGCGCGGGCGAGAAGATGGAACAGGCGATTCTCGACAGGTTCCCGCTGCAGTTCAGCTATGAGCAGGACGGCGAATACTTTTTCATGGAGACCGAGACCTATGAGATGATGCCTCTGTCCAGGGAGAAAATCGGAGACGGCATCAAGTACCTCAAAGACGGCGTTCAGGTTACTGCGCTTTCCCATCAGGGCGTGGTCATAAATGTGGAACTGCCAATCACCATCGAAGCCATCGTATCCGAAACCGAGCCCGGTGAGAAGGGCAATACCGCGTCGGGCGGAAGCAAGCCGGCTACACTTGAGACCGGAGCTGTTGTTGCGGTGCCGTTTTTCATCAATGTTGGCGATCGGATAAAGGTTGATACACGCTCCAATGAATACCTTGAAAGATGTAAGGATTAGCGTCGGTATAGGTTTCGAGAAGCGCTGCGCTTAATTATTGGAAACCAACTATAGTTAGCAATCGTATTGCGAATATAATGCAACCGGAGCTTGTCTGAGTCCGGCGATATTGCGCACAGGAAGGTCCGGCAATGGTCACTCAAGACAAAAAGAACCGCCTGATGGCTTTCAACGAACGGATTACCGGACTGGGGCTGAAGATAGGGGTTCCAATACTGGTTTTGACGGCAGGTTATCTGCTGGTCACTCTTTTTGGCGATCATTTACGCCAGATGCCCAAGATGAAGCCCGCTGATAAGGTTTACCTTGACAATAGCATCCAGACAGCGAGCATGATGCTCAAGTACTCGAGCATTGCAGTAGTTTGTTCGCTGATTCTCCGGTTCTTTTTTGAAGAAATACTCGGGCAGCTGATGTCCATCGGCGGAGCTGTAATCTACTTTGGGGTTCCAGCGCTTTGGGAGCGTGCAAATCCCGGAGCGGACAGCGGCAGCGGCTTGGCCGCAAAAATAGTGAGCAGCCTCTGTCTTACGGGACTCATTTTTTTGCTTCCGGGCGTTTGGCTGGTTTTGCGGGACAGCGTGGTGCGTATTTGGCGCGGGTTATCATCCAGTCGCGTTGTTGAGTATAGGCTGAATACCGCAACTGGCTTGACCAAGAAAAGGAGCGCTGAGAAGCTAATCTGCAAGTGCTGGGAAATGGCTTACTGCAGAGAATTTGTCAGAAATGTCTGCCCGGCGTTTCAGAAGAAAAAATCGTGCTGGCGAATTAAGTCAGGATGCATGTGCGATGAAGGCATAATTCTGCGGTCAATGACTAAGGATGCGCCTGATAACGATTCTTATAGAGGCATCATGAAAAGTCTTGGGCTGGATAGCCCGTCTAAAAGCACCGTGCCTGCTGGCGTCAAACGGGCCAGGTGTCGGCGCTGTTCGATATATTCTGAGCATCAGAGGCAGAAATACCGAGTTATATGCCCATTGGTTATTCCGCTGGTGGCCGCAGTTTTTTATTATTACTACGCTCAGATGGCGTATTGGGTTGAGATAGGACTCACAAAAGCGGACAGGTTTTTCTCGTTCCTGGTAAGCTCGACGCACTCGATCCAGGGAACGAATACCGACATTCAAATTATGACGGCCATTACGGTAGTTTGGCTGGCGGTTATCGCCATTTGTTACTGTCTCCGAGCTTTGGAGTATCTGATTTTCGACTTGCAGGTATAAAATGGATTTGATCAAAATAGAAGAACTGATAAAGGTCTTGGAAGGCTCCCGCACAGAAGAAATATCCGTGCGCAAGGGCGAGTTTTCCGTTCACATCAAGAAAGGCCTGAAAAAGAAGCCCGCGAAAAGAGCCGCTGTGGCAAAGCCTGCTCCCGCCAATGTGCGCGTGGAGAACAATGAAGCCGCATCGGCTGAACACTATGTGCTTGCGCTTAGGGTCGGCATTTTTCACTCGACGAGCGCTTTGAATGTGGGAGAGACGATTACGTCCGAGCAGGTTGTGGGCGTGATTGAGTCTATGAAGCTGCTCAACGATGTGGTCTCCAACCTTTCGGGAGTTGTGAGCGAAGTTCTGGTGGAAGATGGGACACCCGTTGAATATGGACAGCCTTTGTGCAAGGTAGAGCGAGCCTGATTGGAGGCGTAAAATGAAGCTCAATAACCGCGGCAACTGGAGTTTAATTGGGCTGCTGGTGACGGCAGCGATAATCGGCGTTGTAATGTTTTTTATGCTGGGCAAGAACGGATTTGGGCCGTCGAGCGTGAGGAGCGACAGCAAGCTCGTGGATCAATCCAGCAAAAAGCACACCATCTATGGCAAGGCTATGGACACTGCCAAAGGGGCTGATTGCCAGGAGAGACTCAGGCAGATCAAGTTGGGCATTGCATCCTATAAGGCATCCAGCACAGATGAGTCATTTCCCGCAACGCTCAAAGATGTGGGTCTGAGCGTGGGAGCAGATTACTTTAATTGCCCGGTTTCCAATCAGCCATATACGTATGATCGAACGACCGGAGCAGTTAATTGCCCATATCCTGGGCATTCGAATTTCTAGTTTAAGTTGTAAGTAGGCGGGAGTTGTGAAGTTATGATGTGGGGACTCCAATTCATAATTCAGCATTCATAATTCATAATTCCCGACGTTGGGGGTTACTTTGTTTAAGAAGATCCTTATCGCGAACCGTGGTGAGATAGCAATAAGAATAATACGCGCATGCAAGGAAATGGGGATTGCGACCGTCGCGATCTACTCCGAAGCAGACCGCAACAGCCTGCACGTAAGAATGGCCGACGAGGCCATCTGCGTTGGGCCTGCGCCTAACAAGGAAAGCTATCTTAACATGCCCAATATCATAAGCGCGGCGATTGTAACTGGCGCTGAGGCTATTCATCCGGGTTATGCGTATTTTTCCGAGCAGGCAAGCTTTGCGGAGGCGTGCGAGGCGTGTAACATCAAGTTTATCGGGCCAAAGGCGAGCGCGATTGAGTTGATGGGTGACAAGGCCAGAGCCAAAGAGACCGCTGCAAAGGCTGGCGTGCCGGTTATTCCGGGCAGCAAGGGCACCATTGAGAGCGAGCAAGCCGCGTTCCGTACTGCTTCTAAGATGGGCTACCCTGTCAGGCTCAAGGCGACCGCAGGCGGCGGCGGCAGAGGCATTCGAGTGGTCAACAGCGAAGACGAGCTCGCCGGCGCTCTGCGTATCGCTACAGCCGAGGCTGAGGCTGCGTTTGGCAATGGGCTTCTGTATATGGAGAAGGAGATAGTTGATCCCAGGCACATCGAAATCCAGCTTATAGGCGATGAGCATGGTAATTACATTCACCTTGGCGAACGCGAGTGCTCCATTCAGCGCCGAAATCAAAAGCTCATCGAGGAAGCGCCGTCTTGCGCGGTGACTCCGGCGATCAGAAAGAAAATGGGCGAGGCGGCTATTAAGCTTGCCAGGGCAGTTGGCTATGCCAACGCTGGAACCGTCGAGTATTTGTTGGATAAGCGCGGCGATTTCTACTTTATGGAGATGAACACCCGCGTGCAGGTGGAGCATCCGGTCACCGAAGCTGTCACCGGCGTTGACATTCTCAAAGAACAGATTCTGGTTGCATCGGGCGCGAAGCTTAGCATCAGCCAGAAAGATATCAAGATTCATGGCCATGCTATCGAGTGCAGAATCATCGCCGAGGACCCGTCCAACAATTTCGCGCCGTCCGTAGGTACTATAGAACTTATGGCGGCTCCTGGCGGGATGGGCGTTCGCATTGATACTCACATCTACGGCGGATACCAGATTCCGCCCTATTATGACGCGATGCTTGCGAAGCTCATTGTGTGGGGTATTGACCGCAAAGATGCTATCGCGCGTATGAAGCGATGTCTTTCTGAATATGAGATCAAGGGAATCAAGACTAATATTTCTTATCAGCTTGAGATCATTTCCAACCCGTATTTTGAAAAGGGCGAGCTATCAACGAGTTTTATTCCAAAGAGGATGAACACTGAAGGTTAACCAACGAAGAATGCAAGAACTAAAAGCGGCAAAGATTCGCTGAAAGCATTGGCATTATGGCAAGCAGCTCCTTAAGAAAATCCAGAAGAGCGTCCAGGGAATTAGCGCTCAACATACTATATCAAGTGGATTCGTGCGGGATACCGTTCGATGAAGCTGTTGACACGGCGCTTGAGTTCGCCGACCTCAGCGAGCTTGATATCAAAGACAATAATCAATCATCTGAAGCCAGGGAATATACGCGGCTGCTGGTTGAGGGTGTGAGAGAAAAGCTGGCGGAACTGGACGGGCAGATCGCAATTCTGGCGCATGAGTGGCCTTTGGACCGTCAGCCGGCCGTTGACCGCAACATCCTGCGTGTGGCGATTTATGAGATAATATACGTAGAGTCTGTGCCGCCGATTGTTGCAGTGAATGAGGCAGTTGAGCTTGCAAAGAAGTTTAGCACGGCGGAATCCGGCAAGTTCGTGAATGGAGTGCTGGCTGGGTTCCTGCGTGGGCAAAAAGAGTAAAAAAAAGAAGTGGAGATTGAGAATAATGACAGCTAAAATACTTGATGGATCAGCGATGGCCAAGGAGATTCGCGCGGAGTTGGCCGAGAAAGTGGCAAAGCTCAAAAGCGAGCGCGGAATTACGCCGAGATTATCTGTTATCCTGGTCGGGGAGGACCCGGCTTCGGTAACATATACTCGAATGAAGAAAAAGGCCTGCGAGGTCGCTGGGATACTTTCGGATTTGATCGAGCTTCCTGCGGACAGCACCCAGGCGCAGGTCAAGGAAATTATCAGCAAGCTTAATGCCGATCCCAGCGTGCACGGTATCATGGTGCAGCATCCGGTGCCTTCGCATTTGGATGAGCTTGATATCCTGGCGAGTGTTGCTGTGGAAAAGGACGTAGACGGCATCAGCGCTCTCAGCCTGGGCAGGTTGGTGCTTGGGACAGCAGATTATATCTCCTGCACCCCTCAGGGCATCGTGACACTGTTGGATAGGTATAATATTCCGATCAAGGGCAAAGAGGCGGTTGTTGTTGGCCGAAGCATTATATTGGGTAAACCTGCCGCGCTGGCGCTTTTGGAGAGACATGCAACCGTTACCATCTGCCATTCCCGCACCGTGAACCTGCCGGATGTTGTGCGAAGGGCTGATATTCTCGTGGCTGCGATTGGCAAGCCTGAGTTTATCAAGGGCGACTGGATCAAAGAGGGCGCTGTGGTGGTGGATGCCGGTTATAATAGAGTTGAAGGCAAGGGACACGATGTTGGCGATGTGGATTTTGAAGCCGCCGCCGAGCGCGCGAGCTGGATCACGCCCGTTCCCGGAGGCGTCGGCCCAATGACTATAGCCATGCTCCTTTCGCACACAGTTAAGGCAGCGGAAAAATACGCGAAATAGGTCGGTAGTGGAAAGTGGAGAGCGGAGAGCCCGGAAGGGATTGATGCGGAGATTATCCGATGAATAAGAGTCAAGATGCTGCGTTGATAATAAAGCAAATAGTGGAAAAGCTGATGTCCGACTATGCGCCAAGCAGGATTATTCTGTTTGGCTCATACGCATACGGCAATCCTCATTCCGATAGTGATATAGATATACTGATAGTCAAGGAAACCACGGAGCGGCTAATCGACAGATGGACTACCGTGAGAAGAATCCTATCCGACCGCGAGAGAACGGTCGCTATCGAAACATTGATCCTCACACCTTCAGAGCTTAGTGAACGGTTGGAGGCTGGAGATCAGTTTATCGCTAAAATTGTTGAGGATGGAAAGGTGCTATATGCCGCCTAGTGAATCCTCATATTACGCTGATTGGCTGCGTATCGCAGAAAAGGACTTGCGTCGAGTCCATAATTTGCTTTCGTTCAATGATGCCGAAGGAGCAGGCTTCTACCTGCAGCAGGCCATCGAAAAGTATCTGAAGGCATTTCTCCTCTCAAAAGAGTGGCAACTGAAACGTATTCACGATCTTGAAGCATTGCTCAATGATGCTCTGGTTTACGATGTTTCACTGGAGTCATTCAGAGCGCTATGTCAGAGAGTGAGCGGTTTCTATTTCCTGGAACGATATCCTCTTCCCATGGCAGCCGGGATTTCAGAGGAGGATATACGCGAGGCGCTTGACGAAGCGAACGAATTTATTGGAACACTAAAATCGCAGCTCGGTCAATGTCCATAGAATTGAGTTAATTAGCTATGCGCAGGTGTGAAGACTGCAAAATAATCCTTGATAGCAACGTTAAATTTTGCCCGAAATGTGGCAAGCAGATTGCGCCGGAGGAGGCTGGTGATATGTCGTGCTTCGACGGGGCTCAGCATGTTGCTTCCATACTGGCTTCGGCGAATCTTCATCGCATCAGGCAAGAATGGGACGCGGCGATCAATGACGCAACCGAGGCGCTCAAGTTTGAGCCGAAGAATCCTGACATCCCCAGCATGCTCGGTGAGATTTACGAACAGCGCGGGATGCTTGATGAGGCCGCCATTTGGTATCAGATGGCTTTGGAGGCAGACCCAAATAACGCCGCTGATAAGACCAGGCTGGACCGGGTCAGCCGCAAGATGGCCTCAAAAAACGCCAGGGCTAAGGATTCTTTTAGCGCGTTCAACAAGAACACAAAAATCGGCGCTCTTGTGATGGCGGGGGTTCTCCTGATAATTGTCTGCGTGGCAATTATCGTATCGCGTAACAAGAATGGGCAATCGAATCTAAGCGCTCCTCCCAAGCCCACTACTCGAGTTCATGCTCCAGAGTTCCCTCAAAATGGCCCCACGGCTCCGATAACCGGCAGCCCTTCGCCCAACGCATCGATGCCGTCTGCAGGGCAGCCTGCGAAGACATCTGCCGCGCTCCGCACTGAGGGCGAGGCGAAGGTCAAGAACGATTTAGCGCAGGGGCAGCCTGCGGGGGTGAACGTGGACGACGTCATAGCGGACCCCCGGCAGGATGTTGTTGTGGTCACATTTTCCATGCCCGCCGCAACCGCAAACAAGGATAATATTCTGAGCAGCGCGGGCGCAATTGCCCGTTCGGTATTCGCCTCCAATACCCAGGCGAAGTTTGTTACTGTTCGGTGTCTGGTTACATCTGGAGATAGCTCACCAAACAGAATAGTTTTCGTTGGCGACATCGCTCGCGCCACGTCGGAGCCTCTTGGCGCGTCACCTGCCACCGCATCTCTTGAAAAGGCGTTTACCAACCAATTCTGGAATATTCAGACAAAGTAAAATTGCCGCGTATATTCTGTGACCTATTGCTGGGCTCTCGTGTTTACCTCGCTCCGTCCTCGGCTAATATCACATGTGATTTCAACAAATGCGGGAGGAAGCATTATGCCGAGAGACCCTGTTTGCGGACAATATGTGGACGAAAAGACCCCATTCAAGAGCGAGATGGATGGCGAAACCCGTTATTTCTGCAGCGAGGAATGCCAGGAGGAGTTTGAATTTGGCGTAGAGGATGACGAGTTTGTTGAGCCTGTCGGGCGGAGTCCTAAGGAAGAAGATTAGGCCGAGTATGGGAGATCTTATACTGGTGTTTGATATATAAGGCAGGCGGGTATATTCGTTGTGCCTACGGGACGGTGCCGACCTGGCAAGATAGCCGTCCTCTATTGCCCCGAGCAGGTGGTATCCTGACCATACCACCTGCTTTTATTTTGGCTAGTCTTCGAGTATGATTGCGTCTACCGGGCAAAGCTCGCAGGCATCACGCGCGGTGTCCTCAAACTCAGGCGGCACCGGATCGGTCTTAACTGTCGCCTTTTCGCCTGAAGCCATCTCAAATACCTCAGGGCAAGTGTCCACGCAAAGATCGCACGATATACAATCATCAGTAACTATAGCTTTCATTTCAGCCTCCTATTATGTGCTCTCTGTTTCCGTAGAATCGGCGGTTCAAACGTGATCAATGGTGGTTAAAGCGGCGAACACTTTAGAATAGCATTGTAACTGCCGATAATAAACGTACAATATTATACACTGGAGTAGTTTAGCGTGAATCAATGTGTCATTGCCTTGCCATTTAATGAGCCACAAACGCCTGTGCATATTTTGCTGGTCGATGATGACCCTGAAATCCAAGCGGTGTTTGAAGAATCGCCGGATGGTGGCGATTATCGGATTACGATGGCAAGCGGAACAGATGAAGCTTTGGATTTGGTCAAAGCACACCAATACCATATTGTTCTGTGCAACCTTCGCACACAACAAATCGATGGTTTTGGACTCACCCGCTCTATTTGCCGCATACACCCTCAGATGCCCGTAGTGCTTGTGACCGAGTTCGGCGATAGAGATGCCGGAAGGCATGCTCTGGAAGCCGGAGCTTCTGATTTTATCACCAAGCCTCTGGAACTCCCAAAGCTTCACGTGACCCTGCAAAACAACATCCAGCGCAAGCGCATTGAGATGCGAAAATTCTATGAACAGCGCGCCGACGTCCTATTCAAAGCAATCAGAGCTCTTGCTTCTGCGATTGATGCGAAGTCCTATTATACAGGCCGCCATTCCGACCGCGTAACCGAGCTTTCTGTTGAGATAGGTCAGGAGATGCAGCTTGATGACCAATCGCTTTACACATTGGAACTGGCAGCGAATGTCCATGATGTTGGTAAGATAGGCACTCCGGACGCTGTGTTAGCCAAGCCCGGTAAGCTTACTGCCGATGAATGGGAATGCATAAAGAAACACCCAGGCATAGGCGCCGACATTTTGGCAGGCATTGATGAGCTTCGGGAAGTGGCGAACATTGTGCGGCATCATCATGAGCACTTGGATGGTTCGGGATATCCTGATGGGCTTAATGGTGAGGCGATTCCATTCTTGGCGCGAATATTGACGGTCGCGGACGCTTTCGAGTCTATGACCGCCGATAGGCCCTATCGACATGCTTGCAACTGGGAAGACGCTCTAGCCGAACTCCGCCGCACATCAAACACTCAATTCGATGCGCAGATAGTTGAGAGTTTTGCCCGAGTTTTGGAGCGAAAAGCCGATATCAAATCCCCTCTTAATAAAGCCGCCTGATCCTTTCGACCATTCAAAATGGAGGAGCGTCATTGTTGCGGAAAAGTCATTGTTGCGGAAAAGTCTTTGTTCGGGCGGGATTTGCAATCCCGCCCGTCCTGTGATCGCTTACAGCGGATAAGAAGTGGCTGAAAGACCACTATTGACATAATCTATTCGTACCCTCACATTCTTGCAGCCATCCATAACTGGAATCGTGAAAAGCCACGGAGGCTGCTGAAGGGTCGCAGCGGTTAATTCCGCCCCGTTGAAAGCCAGTATCGTCACCGTCACACATCGAACTCCCGGCAGATTGCGCGGGAGGCTCACGGATATCAAACCCCGCCCAACCTTGATCTTAGGCGCAGGAGCATCTTCATAAGCGCCCGGCAGAGGATCATTCATTCCCGGAGGGGGCGGTCCATTCTGCCGACCGAAAATGTAAGGACCGTAGCCCTGCCCCAAATGACCCGTTCCATAGCCAAATCTCCCCCATTGTCCAGGAGGAACATAGCGGCGGAAATAGTCGCCTGCGTTTTGATAGTCACCGAAAGTGCCCGAAGGTACGCCGTAGCCAACCCCCGGTCCGAAATAGTTCTTCAAGCCGGCACCTCGGGTTAGATAGCCATTGTAAGAGTTGTAGCCCAGATTTCCGGGCCCGCACATAACTGATCCATCTGCCGAAACAGCGGTTAATATAAGCAACGCGAGAACAGTTGCGGTATACTTCATAGCCCTCCTCACCCCCTGACCTGAAATGTCGTCATGATCAGTGTTGTACACTTGGCCGGTGTTCTACACCTCGACAGGGTTGGGTGTTGGATGGATTGGAGCGTGGGTTTGGTTGATAGGTGGCGATTCGGAAATCCTGCCCCAACCTATCTTACTCAATTAACTCTCCATCGCAAAACGCCGCAAGAGAAGCCTTCCTGAAGTTTCACTTCCAGCCTCAGGCCATCGGTGGTGACTTCAGTGAATGTGTGATGGTTATACATGTCCTTCGTGATGCCGCCGCCCTGCTGGTTTTCGGCGGGTTTCCAGTCGTTGCCATCCTTGTAGAGGATTTTCCAATTCTCAGGAGTGCGGCATTCGCCGTGACCTGTGTCATCAAACCAATAAACGTCAACCGAGCTCACTGTGATCGGCTCTTTCCAGGTGTATTCCAGCCACTCGGCGCTGCCTTTTCTCGGCCACCAACTGAAGAAACCTGCGCTTGGGTCGAATGAACCGCTTGGATCATCCGGCATGGCAACCATAACGGCTTCGCCCTCGTTTGAGGAGTTTGGAATGGCCTCGGAGGTGGCGTTGCCCGGCATCAGCGCCTTGGCGGCATCTTCGGTGCGAGCGAGCCAAACAGCCATCTGGCCCTTGCCTCTGTGCGCCCACGCATAGTATGGAATAAGCGTGATTTCCTGCTCTTCGCGGATAACTGGGCCGTCTTTGGATTCCTTTGAAAGACCCATAGCCTTGCCGGTGATTACCTTGACGCCATTTAGCATATCGCCGCGCCACTGGGCTGCGAGCGGCGCATCATCGTTAAGGAGTATATTGAAGATGTTGCCGTCTTTGTTGTCCGGCCACTCGGCGCAGAAAACAATTGGCCCGCGCTCGATTGCGACACGTCCTCTGTCTTCAGCAACCAGATCGTTGGCGATCACGCGGCGGACAGGCATCGGGAGATCGACTTCAACTTTATCGCCAGCGGCCCAGTTGCGCTTGATCAATACATAGCCTTTGGTCAGGCATCCGCGGACTTCCTCGCCGTTGACCGTGACGGTGTATTTCTCGTCTGATTTCTCCACATAGCTGTAGAGGTCGCTCGGAACGACCTCGTTATGCGCCCAACCTGGAACACGAACAGCCAGCGTGAACTCGCCGCTGTTCTTGGGGTTTACCGTGATGGCGATCTTGCCGCACCACGGGTAATTGCTTTCCTGGGCGATACTCACCTTGCCGGAGTCCATTGCGATGGTCGCTTCGCCCGAAACGAACAGATTCACATAGAGCATGTCGTCTTTGTGAGCGTAAACATAGCCGGGAATGCTTGCCATAAATCGGGTGACATTGCCGGGGCAGCAGGCGCAGCCAAACCAGGGGCTGCGGGCGTGCTGGCCGAACGAGCTGAGCGGGTTCGGGTAGAAGAAAAGCTTGCCATCCATGCTCACGCCGGAGATCAGGCCGTTGTAAAGTGTTCTCTCAAGGATGTCGAAATACTTGCCTTCGCCGTGGAGCAGGAATTGGCGATGATTCCAGTATACATAGCCGATCTGAGCGCAGGTTTCGCAGTAGGCGGTCATGTTCGGCAGCTCGTAATTCGCTCCAAATCTCTCGCCGTCGCCGCAGGCGCCGACGCCGCCGGTTATGTATAGTTTCTTCTGAACCACATTCTCCCAAAGCTTATCGATAGCCTCGGTGAACTCTGGATTGCTTGTCAGAGCGGCAACATCCGCCATTCCCGCATACATATAGACCGCGCGGACGGCATGCCCGACGGCTTCGTCCTGCTCAAGAACGGGTTTGTGATCTTGAGTGTATTCGCTCCAGAGCCTTGCGCCCTCGCCGGTCGGTTTGCCATCGTTGGTCCGCGCATGTCCGCGTGCTTCGAGGAAGAACTTCGCCTGCTTGATATATTTCTCATCACCGGTCACACGGTAGAGCTTGGCGAGACCCATTTCGACTACCTGATGGCCGGGAGGCGAGACATTTTTGTCCCACCCGAAGCTCTCACACAAAAAATCAGCGCTTTTGAGCGCAACATCCAAAAGCGTGCGCTTACCTGTCGCCTGATAATGAGCAACAGCCGCCTCATACAGATGACCGAGGTTATATAGCTCATGGCTGCGCGCGAGGTTGCTCCAGCGCTCAGCCCCAAACCAATCTCGTAAATGCTCGGCCTTATTTGTGCGCGGGAGATAGAGATAGCCGTCCTCTTCCTGCGCGCCTGCGATCATTGCGATGATATTGTCCAAATATTTGTCCAGCTTAGGGTCCGGCTGCACCATAAGCGCGTAGGATGCGCCCTCGAGGATCTTATAAACGTCCGTTTCATCGAACGGATACTCGCCTCTGTGCTCGCCCTCAATAAGGCCGCCTGCTATCTGAAAGTTTGCCATTCGGCCATGCTCTTCGCACTTTTCAAACGCAAAAGGGATGGAAACCGCGCGGTTTGTCTCCATGCGCGGCGCCCAGAATTTGTCATTAAACTTTACCGCGGTAAAGGCCACCGGCCTTATCGGGTAATCATTCTTCATTTCGGCAGAATCACCTGCACTTATTGCCATTTGGAATGTTCCTCTCTTTAGCTATCAGCTTTCAGCCGTCAGCTTATTGGGCAGGTTTCGGGAAAAGGATTTCCCGAAACAACTTGATCATTTGGTTGCGCTTACAATGGGAGGTCGAAGGTCCCCCTGAGCCGCATCTCTGCGCAGTGACAACGGCTCGGCGGGAGCCTCGCCCTCCCATTCCGTTAGCTTCTTGAAGCCGCGATCAAGGCCTCTACATCGTCGAGTTCCAGCGGCGCGTCTTTGGTGTAGACCTCGAAGCCGTCCTCAGTGACAACTCCAGTGTCTTCGACTCTTATGTAGAGCTCTTCTTCGGGAATCCACATCTGCGGGTCAACTGCGAATGTCTCGCCAGGGACCAACACGCCCTCGCGGTAGTTGCCGACGTCATGCACCGCCATGCCTACCGGGTGGGAGAGATGCCCACGGAACTCTAGCGTGCGGCGAGCCGCTTCCTTGTAGATTTCCTTGGACCAACTCCATGTTTCCAGCAATTTGCCCATCTCAACTGCGCATTCGTCCATAACCTGATCGGCTGAAACCCCACCGCGCAGTTTGGCTAGCAACACCTTCTGATACTCCACAATCCAGCCATAGAGTTCCCTCTGCCAGGGCGCATACTTGCCATTAACGGGCCACATGCGGCCGATGTCGCTGGTGTAGCCTGCAACCTCGGGCGCGACGTCCATCAGCGCCATATCGCCATCTTTGAGAGGGCAGTTGTTTCTCCAATAATGCGAAAACCAGGTGTTCGCGGGGCCGCCTGCGATGATTGCGCGGTAGCCATCGCCTTTTGCGCCATTCATAAAATAAATAAAACTCGCAACAGCGCCGAGTTGATATTCAAACATGCCCTCTCGGGAAACCTTTATAGCCTCGCGAACCGCAACACCCGTAAGCGCCCCTGCGCGGCGCATCATTTTGATCTCTCGGGGAGTTTTGACATCGCGCAGTTTGTCCAAAATTGGCGATAGATCGCGGACCTCAAGCCTCGGGTAGCGCGATCTGATTCTGCCGATAAACTGGAATTCGTGCGCGATTTCGGGGTCCCACGGGTCAGATGCGCGAAGGCTGTTGGAGTGCCTAAGGGTGTCGCGGGCGCACTGCAAGCCCTCGGCGGGGCTATGTGGAGTGTAGAGAATTTTTGCTTCCTTGAGGTGCACAGCCAGCATTTCGGCCGCATATACCTCGTCAACGCCGGTCATTTTGATGAGCTGCTCTGCATCCTCAGCTCCGAGAATGGCGCCCTCGCTGTTGGATGCCTTGTCGCCCCTGCTCGGCAAATAGAGAATGGTCTTGCGATTAATGCCGTCCAGCAAAAGCATCGCCTGCGGAATCTCCACGCCGCAGGTGTAAAGAAATTCGTTGGTCTGGCGAAAAACGTCGTAACCCCTCACCGGGGCCGCGCCCTGCAGAAGCGCAAAAGCCTCGCCGATGGCATCGAACATCTTCGCTCTGCGCTCAGTGTATTCTATAGGCGGGAAACTGGGCTCGAAATCCGCATCAGGAGCGATATACCAGTCGACCTGAGTATCAATCCCTGGCACGTTGGCTGAACTGCAGCCGCATCCACACCCACATTCGTTTGAATTGCTCATTTTTTGTGTCCTTCTATTCACCGTTAGTCCGGATTTGCAATTTTGCCCATACGGGCTCGGCGGTTCCGGCTGAAATGCCGAAACATCAAGCTCGCCTGGCCACCATATATCGTGTATTATCTTGTCACAAACTGAGCTATTATGCAAGATGTCATCCACATTGACACCAATCGCACCTCAAGCTATACTGGGCTTGGAAGATATTGAGTTTGATGAAAGGAACTAACTTGACCATGCGAACTTTGAGATTGTTTTTGGGAATTGCAGTATTAATGCTGTCTTTAGGCATTGCACAAGCCGCGCCGACCGTAAAATGGCGATGCACTACCGATGCCCAGCGTTGGGTTGATAAAGGCGCGCTTTCAGCAAGCACAAAAACCGATGCGCCCAGCGTCATACAGATCGACCCCTCCATGCTATATCAGAAGATTGAGGGCTGGGGCGGGTGTTTCAATGAGCTTGGTTGGGATGCCCTTTCAGCAGCAAGCGAAGCAGATCGCGATGATGTAATCAAAGCGCTCTTCGATCCCAAGGACGGCTGCAAGTTCAATGTCTGCCGCATGCCAATTGGCGCGAATGATTACGCCATGGACTATTATTCGCTCAACGACAACGATCAAGACTATTCCATGAGCAAGTTTTCGCTGGATCGCGACCGCAAATACCTCATTCCCTATATAAAAGCAGCGATGAATTATAGGTCTGACCTGAAAATGTGGGGTTCGCCGTGGTCGCCGCCGGCATGGATGAAATCCAAAAAGCGTTATTCGGGTGGGAATCTCAATCAGGACCCTAAAACTCTCGCCGCCTACGCCCTTTACTTCGAAAAATACGTGCAGGCATATCAGGCCGAGGGGATAAATGTCTTTGCTGTGCACGTCCAAAACGAGCCTTTCGAGGGCCCAAATTACCCATCGTGCCTTTGGACAGGCCAGCAGATGCGAGATTTCATCAAGAACTACCTCGGCCCGCAGTTCAAAAAAGACAAGGTCAATGCAGAAATCTGGCTGGGGACTATCAATCAGGACAAATACAAAGATTACGTCCAGGATACCCTCAAGGACCCGGCAGCAGCTAAATACATCAGCGGCTGCGGTTTCCAGTGGGGAGGCAGGCCCACCGCCGCCATGACCCGCGGTGACTTCCCCGACATGCGCATCTACTCCACCGAGCACGAATGCGGCAACTGCTGGTGGGGTGATTGGGGCTGGGGCGCATTCAAAGATACTGCGCCGAACGATTGGTATTATGGCGATTATACCCTCGGCTCGATGATCGAATGGCTCAAGGCAGGAGTCAACGCCTACACCCAATGGAACATGATCCTCGAACCAACCGGCAAGAGCAGCTGGGGCTGGCCGCAAAACTCCATGATCACGGTCTTCAAAGACACCGGCAAGGTGCGCTACAACCCCCAATTCTTCGCCGCAAAACATTTCAGCTGCTATGTGCAGCCTGGCGCGTATCGAATAGGCGTTTCGGGGACTTATGACGGCATAGGCGACGCCAAAAAGAACACCTGGCCCGGCGGCGACAAAATCGCATTCGTGAACCCGGACGGCGAGCAGGTAATTATCGTCAGAAATAACTCTGATCAGGCACAGAAAGTCGCGATCAGGTTCGGAAAGACGGTGGTCACGCCCACGCTGCCCGCGCGGTCGTTCAACACGTTCACCATGCCCGGCAGCGCCCCTGTTAAGAACCCTTATGAGCGAATCAGCGCAAAGTCCGCAAACAGCAAAAAGAACACACTGCTGGTTTTCAAGAATATGGCTTTTGGAATGGGCTCGGGCCATTTTGAAGCCGGAATCGCGGGCGCCAAAAGCGGCAAAATCGAGATCAGGCTGGACGGGCCGAAAGGCAAGCTCGTCGGCACTTGCATGGCGTCTAAGGCCAACTGCGTTCTAAAAGACTGCTACGGCTTTCACGATGTCTACCTCAAGCTCACCGGCAAGATTTCCTCTAAAAACATCGGCTGGATCAGGTTCGAGAGATATGTCCCGGCGCTCGGCAGGGGCGACGGCCTCCAAGGCCAGTATTTCAACTCCAAAATTCTTTCCGAACCAAAGCTTACCCGCATCGATCCGACAATCGACTGGGACTGGGCGGACAAAAGCCCGGACCCATCAATAAACCCAGATTACTTCTCAGCAAAATGGACTGGCAAAATAGAACCGCGATATACCGACAATTACACATTCTACTTAACCTCAGACAACGGTTGCAGGCTGTGGTTGGACGGCAAACTGCTGATTGACGAGTGGAACGATAAAGACCACATCACCTACACCGGCAAAATCAGCATGAAAGCAGGCCGAAAGTATGACATACAAGTGGATTTCTACGAAGCAACCGGCGACGCAAGCGTCCGGCTTGAATGGGAATGCCGCGGCCAGGGCAGGCAGGTTATTCCTAAGAGCCAGCTTTATTCGGGGATGTAGTAAAATTGGGCTTAGGCATCAGTCGGCCCAGGCTGCCAGCCGATGTTCTGAGCCCATTCATCTGCCTTTTTCATTATCTCCCATATGAACGGACCCTTGGCATTTGCATATGCTAAGCGATCACCGCTGTATTCCGCAGCTAAGCGATTTTTTAACTCGGCGTAGTGCTGCGCATCCTCGACATGGGTACGCATATAGTCCCGGAATAGTAGCGGCAACTGCTGCGAAAAGCTTCCTGTGCGCCTCACATGGATGTGAGTCCTGCGCTGTCCAGGCTGCTCCCGAAAATAGCGCTTATTCAGGTCAGGATTATTGCATCTAAACACATACCCCAGGTTTTCTAATGGTATTCGATAGGCATCGAGAGGATCGAAAGAAGCAACGGAGACTTGCACGTCAATAATCGGCTTGGCATCCAGTCCGGGTATGGACGTTGACCCTATGTGGTCAATTCGTAAGGCATTATCCCCCAGCACCCCACGCAGGTCTGCACCCAAACTTTTGAATAGGGTCGGCCATTCATGGTCATAAGGCACTACTACAATTGCATCACTCAAAATGGACACCTCACATGGTTTTGTTTTACGGCAGCCCCTCAGAAGGCTTTATAGGCAGTGAATAGCTGACTTGTTTTAGCTTATCGAAGCCGAACGATTCGTAGAGCTTTAGCGCGGGTTTGTTTTGGTCTTCCACAAACAGATCAAGCCTGCAGCAGCCGATTGCGTAGGCATGGTCGGTTACGAACTGCAGCAGTTCCTTAGCTACACCGGCATTGCGAAACTTGGGATCGACGAATAGATCATTGAGCACGATATAGGGTTTTGCATGCCATGTGCTGTAGGAGGTTTCCACGGCGCAAATGCCCGTGACCTCGCCGTCGCACTCCGCCACCACGTATCGAATATTGTTTGGCCCCGCAAAGGTCTTATCTAAGCCTGCCTGCACTTCTTCCAGGCTTTTTATATCAGACTCAGGTTTTTTGTAGAGGGCGGCCGTGTATACCATAAGACCCCGCAGCACTTTGGCAACAGCCTGCTTGTCTGCGTTCTCTGCCCATCTTGTGTTGATTTGATCGTTCATAATAATACTTGCTTAGAGATCGGGTGCGAGAAGCCCTTTGTTAATTCTGATTTTTTTGAATGCCTGGCAAAAGTTCACAGACGGGTGATTTGCTGGTCAATGCGCTGCTTTATCTTTCAATTACTAACTCCAAATCTCATAACACGTACGTAAAAAATGGCCCAAGATATAATATCTCGGGCCAAATGATAATCGGAATCAATATTCTATTATTTTGAACTGCGCTTTCTTAAAGCAAAACCCAGTAGTCCGGTCATGCCGATTGCAAGAGAAGCTATGACGCCAGGCTCAGGAATTATCAAACCAAGGGTGTCTCCTGATGCAAATTTGCCCCCCTTGAGCGTAACGCCAACCGTTGTATATGAATGTATCGAATCAAACCAGAACGTGCATATCTGACCGACCGAAGCGCTCCCAGACCAAAGAATAGAGTTCTCGCTAGGTTGGTTAATAAAACCTTTGTCATTTCCTGCATTTGTCTGGACAGCGCCTATCGGTTTGTTGATAGAAAACAAAGTCAACGCACCTGAATTGTATGACTGGAAATAAGAAAGCTCATACAAATAATGGTACAACCCGCCAGAGTATGTTACAGTGGCTGTTAGTTCATCCGAAAAACCATAACTACTGGTCAAGGTGGTAGTCAGCGGGTTTAATGTTGCAGAAACCATAGAAGCTACAAAAACAGCTAATCCTATAGTTAAGACTAATTTAAGTATTGCCCCAATTCTTCTGCTCATTTCCTTTCCCCTATTCTCCAACTAATATTATTTCTTGCGTCTTATAACAAACGGTGCGCAGCCCGTGAGGCCGAGCGCCAAGGCAAGAATGCTGCTCGGTTCGGGAATCATGGCGCCCATTCCAAGAGTATCTCCCTCTGCATAACCGGCGCTATTAAGCGCATAGGCGTAGACAGTGATGTCCATAGGTGCATATTCCGATTGATATGAGAATGTTCTTGACTGGCCAGCCTCGATTGCACTTCCAAGCCACTCAATATCCGCATACGCATCAAGTGCATTGTACTCAGGATTGATAAAACCGCCATTGTTTGCAGCATCGAAGTAACTTACGCCACTGTCATTTGCTATGCCAAACAAATGGAGAGTAGCGCCAGTAACATAGGAAATCGTGTAGTTGTAGTCGTAGATGTTGGCGGTCTTTGTAACTACGGCATGAACATCAACATTGCCTGCACCCAAGTAGCCCGTTAGTGTGGTGTCTAATGTTAATGCACTTGCGGGGACGCTCAGAGCTATAGCAACAATGATCGCAGCGGTTAATACATGAGGCAGTCTGAATTTGTTTTTCATCTCGTCTCCTTCCAAGAACATGCATAAATGAGATGCTGCTTATGCACTTCTGTATTGTGATAGCGGTTTGAATGCCTAAGCATCACCGCTTTGTTTTGCGCTCATTTCTCTTTACTGTCCAGCCTGCGCCTGACCGACAGATTTACATGCAAGCATGACTTCTGACTGTAGTTTATCCTAGTATATAGCGCTTGTCAAGTCCTATTTTCAAAAAAAACAAAATATTTTTTATACCGGCAATTTGAGCACAGTTATATCTCTGATAGTTCTTATTTTCACAGCAGGAGCCACGCAAGCATCAAAAACGAAGCAACTGCTTATCCCGGTAATCGACACAAATGAACCATACAGGGGTTTGGAGATGCCGCGGCAAAGGATACGCAGACCCGTGTAACCGGAGGGATCGTGCAGATTACTGCCGTCATCTATATAGAAGAATGGCTCGTTTGTGTTTCCAACATAAGTGACCTTACCCAAAGTCTTGATCAGCAGCCCAATGTTCCGTAAGCCTTTGCCATTTGTCACTCCCTTGGTTTGGTTGCACAAATCCTCTCCGCCAACCGCTCTGTTGCATATAAAAATGGGCCGCGTGGGCGTTATTTGATGTTTGCCCACTTCTACGCTCGATGCCGCAATGCTGCGTTCCCCCGATTGGGTCGTCATTTCACCATGTACGGTGACCCAATCGCCTTCCTCAACTTCTGTGTTGCTGATCACACGAATTCCGCCCGCTCGGTTGGCATCTTGAATGTAAAATTCTTCTCCGCCGAGCTCCGCAGCTCCAGCGGTAACTATCATTGATACCGTCCTGACACCTTGCCCATCAGCGCTGTGGTAAGCATCAGGAACTTTGGACATAACGGATACCGGGTTGCTTATGGCTACGGTTGCAGCCGCGTAGCCCTGCGTTGCGACGGGGCTATTTTCGTAAGCAGTAACATCTACGTGATGATTCCCTACCGCGTAGGTGGTGGTGTCAAGAACTACCGAGAATGGGGCCACCGTACTGGTCCCGATAAATTTATCATCAAAGTAAAAGTCTACTTTTGAAACACTAGCCGAAATATCCGGCGTGGCGCTGAGAACAGCATCGCTGCCAGTGAGTGAAATGGTAACATCATTGCTGCCAGAAAGCGACTTGAGGCCAGCATTGCTGCCAGAAGGCAGAGAAGAAGCATTCACATAAACAATCGGAGGCCTAGCATACGGAGCCATAAGCGGGTCACCAATCACCACCGATTTCCAGAAAAGCTCTGGCATTGCCGCAAAAAAGCTCTCCGCCATATTATAGCCTATGGAATATCTATCAAAAAGCACGTTAGGGTACGTAGAAAACTGAGTGTATGGTTCTGAAACATATCCAGACACACCGCATGCGCCGGATGTGATCAGATCAGCTATAAGAGACTGCCCCGAAGTCGTCGGGAAAAATGTTCGCGCGCTGGTAGAGACGAATGTATCCGCGATCGAACCCGGCAGAAATGTATTGCTCTTGTATGCCGCTGAGGTGTAGGCGCTGTCGTTGCTGCCCCAACTGAAGTACCCGATAAGATTAGTGCGGTTGCCGATGAACGCGGTGGTCTCATCGTAGATAGTGGGTAATTCCTTTAACTGTAAGATGGTGTTTGCGTTTTGTATCCTGCCGTTGAGAATTTTGTTGCAGGGCGGTAGGCTCGAGTGCAATTGGGCATCAAGTAGTATAGACCCGCTGGAAGAAGCTGCCAGGCTGCGGTCAATCATTTCCAGAACTTCTTCCTTCGTGAAAGCATCTAAGCGAGTCACGAGGTAAAGGCGCTTGCCTTCGAGAGTGAGCTGATGCGAGAAAGCAATTTCCACGGGAGATAACGCCGTAGGGCCGTAGGGGTTTCGGATGTATTGAGTAAGAGTCGGTTCGCCTACGCAGGTCAGAATGCTTGCTACAGATAATGGGCCGCTCGAATAACCATAATTTGCAGCAAGAGGCATGTCCTTCGTGAGAACGATGTAATCGATTTTGTCCGCGATGGCGGGATTGCTAAGAAACGCTCGAATGGGTGTGATCAACTGCTCTATGCACTGAGCTTGCGTAATAAGCTCTGCCGTGCTTGCGTGAATATTGCAGATATTCTCTGGAGGGATGTGGCGCTTGGCAATGTAGTAGTTGGCAATCTGCATAGAGGTGAGACTATCTAAATTACGCACCACCATTACATTCTTCTGCCCCCCACCGGCGTTGGCTATGTTTGGAGCCAGAAACGGTAGGAATAAGCATAGCAAAAGGCTTGGATAATACATGGCGAGGCGCCTGACATGAATGAACATAGCTAATAGCCCCAGCATTTGTAATACTTCGTGGTCACATGACTAATACTTATTGAGTTATACCTGCGAATGAGCCGTTTGTCAAGGGCTAATGCAAAAATATTTAATTTTTTTAGGAATGGTTGTGAGGGGGGTGCAAAAGAACGAGGAGAGGATCTGCTCATCCTCTCCTCATCTTACTTTGCGCCAGATCAGGCTTCTTTCTGCCTTTCCCTGGGCGGCTGAGCGGCCTCTTTCTCTCTCTTACTTTGTATAGCAGAGATTCTGGAGATCGCCTGAGTAAATGCCGCTTTGTCCGTCAACCGATATGTCGGTTCGCGGAGCAGGCTGTACAGATTGACAATTGCCATCTCTTGCTCACTCCCCCGGTAGGCGGTGCCGGCAACCACTTTCTTTGACGATGGAACAACCCGAACTGTTCCGGTTCGCCAAAATTATTATAGTACAACAATGTGAATAGCTGCAATATTTATGACGTTACACTGCGCCGCGCATTTTCAAATCGCTAATTGCTGCTAATATCCTGTGATCTCTTCCAATCTGAGGCAAAAGCGATTATCATTGATCTATGGATAATAATCGGGTTTCAGATCATGGCGCTCATTCTCAGTGTTGGCTCGTGTTGGGGTTGGTGAGTATTGGGACATTCATGAGCACTCTGGATGTTAGTATCGTAATGGCGGCCCTGCCATCGCTTCGAATCGAATTAAGAACCTCCGATTTAACCAGCCAATGGTTTGCGCTGGCCTATACACTGGTCGTAACCATTCTTCTCTTGCCCCTTGGCAAGCTTGGTGACATCTGCGGCAGGCGCCGAATGTATGAGTGGGGAATTATCAGCTTTGTGCTGAGTTCTATCTTGTGTGGGTTTTCTATGACGGCCATCATGCTGATAGCCGCAAGGGCGATCCAGGCGATTGGTTCCGCGATAATGATGGCAGCGGGACCTGCGATGGTTACAGAGGCCTTTCCCGACAACCAGCGCGGAAAGGCTATGGGCTTCATAGGCATGTCTGTGGCGATGGGCTTGTGCGCTGGCCCTGTTGTCGGAGGATTGATTCTCAAATACGCATCCTGGCGCTGGATGTTTTATATTAACGTTCCGATAGGGCTTGTCTTGACAATGCTTCTTATGACGAAGATTCGAGGGTTCGATAGCCGCAGAGATGGCAAATTGGATTTGACCGGAGCGGCGCTCATGGCGCTTGCTTTGGCGGCTGTCACGCTGGCGCTTACTCAACACCACCATCTTGGAAAGATAGGCGCGATATCGCTCTTCACGTTGGGAGTCATCCTTACGGCGGCTTTTGTGATTGTTGAAAAGCGGGTGGCAAACCCCATTCTGGACCTGAAACTTTTCAATAACCGCACATTCTCGCTTGGCTGCATAACGGGTTGGGCAAATTATGCCGCCATAATGCCGGTTTCTTTACTCATTCCATTTTATCTGAAATATGTTCTGGGTTATGCGCCGGACAGGCTCGGGCTGACGCTTGCTTTCGGGCCGTTGACGCTTGTGGTGGTTGCTCCGGTGGCAGGTTCGCTTTCTGATAGATTCGGCTCACGGGCGCTTACTACCGTCGGATTGGTTCTGTTGACAGTTGGGCTTCTTTCTATTCGAACGCTCACCCCAACCTCGACCTGGTTTGATGTCATCTGGAGGCTGGTATTGGCGAGTTTTGGTTCGGCGGTATTCACATCTCCAAATTCGAGCTCGATAATGGGTTCGGTGAAGCGCCAGGACCTTGGGGTGGCTTCTGGGACGGTCGCGCTGGTGCGCAATCTGGGCATGGTGAGCGGGATGGCAATAGCCGGAGCGATTATCGCATCGGTCTCGCCGCAGTTCACTCTGGAGGGTCTCAAGGCTGCGATGCTGGCATCCGCTGTGTTCAGCGCAGTTGGGGCGGCTTTGTCTACTTTGAAAGCAGGGGCGGGGTAGGAATATGGGAATCAGCGTCCTCTTAAGTTCTCAATATATTGTTGTATCGGGACACCCTTGTCCCGATAACGCCGCATGCACAGAGATTTCGGGACAGGGCTGTTCCGAATAACAAAGCTATGAATATGCCCTTCCGCGGTGCCGGATTCGGTAAACATTGACGGTTTTCTGGGTGTCATTTACGTCGCAGAGGATCATGAAGAGATTCAAACTCGCGTCGAGCGGACGGCAGAATGGTGATTCTATAAACGTCCGGCATTATTGAGTTCCTTCAGAACTTTATCGAAATCTTCCGGAGTCTCTTCACTGCGCTCCATCTTTACGCGCAGATCTTCGATGTCTTGCATCAGCTCCATGTAAGTCCGATAGCTCATCAGAACAGACTTACGCCTGCCTTTTTCATCAACAAGAAATTCGATTTTTTCAGTCATAGCGTCACCCTCACAGCACATTATACCATGCAGGAATATCCCGTAAGATGTATTTCAAAAAAATATCTGGGACGGGCGGATCAGAGATTCCGCCCGAACATGGTTAAGATTCCGCCCGAACATGGAAACCGAAATCCCAAGATAACGATTATTCCTCAGTCTTCTTCTTTTTTGCCTTTTTTGCGCTATCTACGAAAACGCCCATGTTGCGGAACTTATCGTAGCGCTGCGCGGCCAGCTCGTCTGGGGTCAATTTGTCGAGTTCATCAAGATATTTCAGGATGGCATCTTTAACATAGCGGGCGGCCAGGTCGACGTTTCGATGCGCGCCGCCGGCTGGTTCCGGGATTATCTCGTCTATGATGCCGAGCCTTAGAGCGTCTTTGGCTGAGATTTTGAGCGCCTCGGCCATCTCTTTGTGCTTGGTGGGGTCGCGCCAGAGAATAGCTGCGCAGCTTTCCGGGGGAATTACCGAATAAATCGAATGCTCCAGCATAATGACTTTGTTCGCAACAGCAATTCCCAACGCGCCGCCGCTGCCGCCCTCGCCCAGCACCACGCAGATGACGGGCGTCTTAAGAGTAGACATCTCCATGAGATTTCGTGCGATAGCTTCGCTGATTCCGCGCTCTTCAGCGCCGACGCTGCAGTCTGCGGCGGGAGTGTCAACAAGGCAGATTATCGGTTTGCCGAACTTCTCCGCCAAATGCATCAGCCTCATAGCCTTGCGATAGCCTTCGGGCTTCGCGCTGCCGAAGTTGCGGTATTGGCGCTCTTTGAGGTTGCGGCCTTTTTGCTGACCGACCCACATCACCTGCCTGCCCTCAAGGGTTGCGATTCCACCCACCATCGCATGGTCATCCGCAAATAGCCTGTCGCCGTGCAGGTCGGTGAAATCATCGAACATCACGCGCACATAGTCTAAAGTATATGGCCGCCTGGGATGCCTCGCGAGCAAAACCCTGTCCCAAGCGGTCAGATTTGTGAATATCTCATTCAGAAGCCTGTCGCGGTCTTTCTCAAGTATTTCGATATCGGCAGATCGGTCCTCGCCGCGCTCTATAGTAAGGCGCTTGATCTCAGCGATCTGGGCATCGAGTTCCATAATCGGCTTTTCAAAGTCTAAAATATTCCAGTCACTAGACGCCATCAGATGCATCCTCCTTCGCGCAGAAATCGAGAATCTTGATCAATGTGGATTTCATCTCCCTGCGGGGAACTATCCGGTCGATCATTCCGTGCTCAAGCTGAAACTCAGAGGTCTGGAAATTGTCCGGCCTGTGAATCAGCCCAGCCTGCTGGGCAACTCTTGCCCCAGCAAAACCAACCAGCGCGCCCGGTTCAGCGAAAATGAAATCGCCCAGCGATGCATAACTGGCATGCACGCCTGCTGTGGTCGGGTCGGCGAAAACAACTATGTAGGGCAGACCGGCCTCATGCACTTTTGCGCACGCAGCGGCGGTTTTGGCCATCTGCATAAGCGAGAGGATTCCCTCCTGCATTCTCGCGCCGCCGGATGTGGTGAACATTATCACCGGAAGATTGTTGGCAATGGCATATTCCATTGCTCGAACGATCTTCTCACCGACCACCCCACCCATGCTTCCGCCGCGAAACGCGAAATCAGCAACGCCGATGACGACCTTGTGATCTCCCATTTCGCCTGCGCCGGTAACTATGGCGTCTTCTAGTCCGCTTTTGAGGCGGTCTTTTTTAATTGAGATATCGTAATCCGGAAAATCAAGCGGGTTTGCCGGCGCCAGATGGGCATCAAACTCAACGAAAGTGCCGTCATCAATGGTTATCGCCAGCCGCTCACTCGCTCGAAGCCTATAGTGATACCCGCATTTATTGCAGACTCGCAGGTTTTTTTCCAATTCTTTATTGAAGAGTATTTCATTACATTTCGGGCATTTAGTCCACAGGCCATCCGGCAGAGCATCAATGCTTTGCCTCGCAGTCTTGCGCGCGGCCTTTCCCTTAAGCCCGAACCACGGTGCAGGGGCCATTTTCTTTGCCTCCCTCAGGTAATTCGCTGTTCTCGCAGTTCTTTACGGCAAACCTATATCTACAATCAATAGCCTTACCGAAGCTATATTATAGCAGATGTTTGAAATGCTCGCTCATGCTGTCGGTGAATGGGAGAGTGATTTTGCAAGAGATCGTCAAAAGTTATTTCTTAGTCTTGCGTTATTATGAAGGAATGCGGGATGGCGATGTAGAATAACTGTTATATGTTAATGCATGCCTGAATGATTATGTGGCTTGCACACAACAATATCTTGAGACTGAGGAAGGAAAATTCTATGTTAGAAGGCACCGCAAGACCGAATCCGATGAAGAAACTATTGCCGATTCTGCTGATTGTTGCAGTGTTGGCGGGGGCATTGTTCTTTATGTTCCCGAAGCACAATCAATCTTTGAGCTTTGAGATGAAGTTCAAACCAGGTCAAATAGACAAATATAAAATGACCATGGACATGACTATGGATATGCCCAACATGCCCAAGGCTGCTGGCGCACCGTCAAAGACAACTATGAATATGACCGCTGATATAACCCAGGAGGTTGTGTCGGTAAACCCGGACGGATCAGCAAAGATAAAGGCTTCCGTCAGCAATATGAAAATGAATATGCCGGGGATGCCCGGCGGCGCTATGCCCGATATGCCAAAGACTGAGTTCACGATGACCATGTCCAAAGATGGCAAGGTTCTGAGCACTGAGGGAATGGATGACATGCCAGGAATGTCTGGTGTGGACATGAAGCAAATGGCGAATCAGATGTCTGGATCATTGCCAGGAAAGTCAGTTTCTGTTGGCGATACCTGGAAGAGTAAAGTTGCTATGCCGATTGGCGGGGACATGGAAGTCGTAAACGAATTAGTTGGTGAGAACGAATCCATCGGAGGCCAGAAAGTCTCAAAGATTAAGAGTAATTTCAACTACGATGGCGACTTGGCTGACTGGGCGAAACAGACAGGCCAAAGCGCTGGCAAGATGCCTCCTGGAATGAAAGGCAAAGTCTCCATGAAAGGTGAAGGCAATACATTCTTTAACCGCGCAGAGGGTAAGATGGTTCAGACTGACATGGCTATGGATATGACCATGAACATGGAGATGCCGCAGGGGGCTATGCCAGGCGGGCAAAAAAGTGTGAATACGAATATGAATGTGAATACGAATATGAAAATGAAGATGCGCATGGAGAAAGTAAACTAAAGCGCATAGACTGAACTAACTAACGATTGTTCGGGCCAACGATTGTTCGGGCGGGATTTGCAATCCCGCCCGTAAGTGGTCATCCGAATCTGCCAAGTTAACGTTTTATTTAATCGGAGGAGAATCGTGAGAAAAGCAATAGCAGCAATATTTGCATCGGTATTTTTATTCGCTTCGGTGTCGGCGGTCTGGTCTGAGCCCTTGATTTACAAGCATAAGTTTACTAAAGGCGCGCTGGGCAAATACAGAGTGAAGACCGTTCTGAACATGCAGATGCCTGGGTCGCGAGATAATAAGCCGATGACCATGTCCATGACTTTGACCTTGATGCAGAGAACCACGGAAGTATCGCAAGACGGCATGGGGCTTATTAAGTCTACCATAACCGATATGAAGTATGGTAATATGCCTGCAGGCAACAATTATAAGCCTAAGAACGCATCAATCACCATGTTTGTTGCGAAAGATGGGCGAAGGTCGAATATTCAGGGCCTTGATGCGAACACCGAAAATCCGTTTGAATCGGCATATACAGTAGGAGAACAGATTATGTTCCCGGCAAAACCGATTTCGGTTGGAGATACTTGGGATTCGGTTGTCCAGATCCCCGGTTACGGGGCTGATATGCATATTGCCTCCACTTTGCTCTCAGATTCTGAGACCATTTGGGGCCAGAAGGCTTCCAAGATTAAGCAAGTGTATAGCGCTAATGTAGATTTAGAGAAGCTGGTCAAACAAATGGCGGCGGACAGAGGGCAGCCCGTGGGCTCATTTAACATAACCGGCACAATGGATTTAAGCGGGACCACCGTATGCCTCTTCTCGCAAAGCAAGGGATTGCTGCTAACAGCAACCAGCCAGCAAAAAGCTATCATAAAGATGAGCATGTCCATGGGTGCGAATGGTTCTTCTACGCCGATGGAATTCAATCAAGAAGCAACTATAACCAGCACAAGGTTCAAATAGATCTAGCCTGTTTCTGCCAGCTTGTGGTTGATATGCACGCAGTTTAGGTCATTGAAACGGCCGTGGTTTAGAATGCGATGAGCTGAATTGATGAGTTCTTGGATATCCCCGCCGTCCTCCGGGAAAGAAGCGATGCCGACGCTCGCGGAGAGCGGATGGCCATCGACCGGAGAGGAAGTCGCTTCACAATGCAGCCTGATTATAACCTCATAAGCATCCTCTGCCGATGCCTCCGGGAGCACGACCAATAATCTGTGGGCGGAATGCCTTGCTACAAGATCGTATTCCCTGACCCCGTTCTTGAGCCGGTTGCCAAGCTCAATTATTGAATTATCCAGCAACTCCTGGCTTCTGCCGCCGAGTGTTTTAGCGTCGTCAATGTCAAAGAGCGCAATCGACAAAGGCACATCAGAACGCGTAGACCTGGCCAGCTCGCGTTGGAGAAACTGGGTTAGATAGCGTTCATTTGCGAGGCCGGTCATCGAGTCGACAAAGGTGTCTAGCTCGTTCGAAGTAGCTTCTTGCTGCTGCTTTACCGGGTCAGGAGCGGCTTTCTGCTTCGGCTCGCGAAGCGCCAAAACCGCGAATCCTGCGGCTATGCATGGGGTGATTAGCGCATAGGTTGGAGCTATTGCAGAGAGCGTCGCAAGAGCGCAGCCTATGGATAAGCAGATTGCCCAATCGGCAAAATAGGCGCGTGACATCGCCGGATTTCTTTGTGAGGTCAGCGCTGTAATTACTACATAGGCGAGACCCGCAGCAAGGATCGGAATCATTGAATCCACGCCTTGCGGGCGCAGCAAATTTCCACCTAACGCAACATAGATCATCGAAGATGCCGCGCATGCCGCCGCAGGCTTTAAGATCATGTATAGCGCGTCGTGCAGCGCCATATCGACCTTGGGGCCGAAGATCAGTCTTGAACTCCCGCAGAAAACCGCGGGCAGCGCAGCCACATACGGACCGAGCGTTATGGCTCCCGCGAACATCGCAGCATGCCATATAGATAACGATAAGGTCTCTTGGGCGCCTCGTGGTCGAATTTCTACACGAAGAAGCCTCAGCGCTATCGCGAACAATGCTATGACAAGAGCGCGGCAGTCTAAATCCGGGCTGAATAAGCCTTTTACAATGCAGACAATCCCCACGCTGAGGACAGCGAAGGGGAGAAGCTTACCCCAAAGCGCATTATTGGCGATTTTTAGATTGCAATTACTCTTTTCAATCATTTTCCTGACCAGAGCAGGCGCTCAGTTATAATTGCCCGAGATCTACCCAGAGCCTGCTGATAATAATTGGCTATACTTTTTGTATACCTTACATTCCGCGCATATTGATAAATTACTATTCTGACAACAAGGTTTTTCTGATAAATCCCAGCAATTGAGTCCCTCCGAAAAACCTTTGCAGTTCAAGTAAAAACTAGCCGGGCAGCCTTTATATTCAGAATTGCCACATGTGTTTGGCATCGTTCTACCCTCCTTGCTGTGACGCTTTGGAAGTCAGAGTAGCCATCTGACGTAATAATGCCAGGCTGTCGTAGTCAACCCGCCTCTCGCTCGCATATCTGCAGCCCATAAACAATCCTGTAGCGAACGATTAAAGCCGGTTTACTTCGGCAGCCTGGCAAACCTACCCCAATACAGGGTTTAGTCCCAATGGCTTTGCGTCCCACGGTTTCCCGAGGTTTGCCTTTAACTTCCAATTAGTTATGCCATGCAGACTGCGGGTGGACGACTGGAGATATTACCTGTATTTCCCATAATTAAACATGCTGATGCAATGGAGGAGGGGTCGTATGTATCGAATTCAGTTTATAATCTTGCTTGCGGCTGGAATAGTGGCGATTATTGTGGCGGCCAGGGTGGGGTCTTAGGTGGCGATCCTCAAAGAATCGCCACCCAATAGTTCAAAGCATTTTACTCGATAGTCAGTTCATAGACCCCTGAGGAATGGGTGTTGATGGACTGTATTTCGAACCTGATCGCGGTTGTTTTGACCGGGTCGAAGTTGACAGTGATCAGCTTATCCAGATCCATTGAGTACGGCTCGTGATTAGTAACGGGCTTCCAAACGTCGCCGTCTTTGTAGAGCGCTCGCCATGATTGCGGAGTGCGCACGCCCCCGCCCGGACGGTCATCGAACCAATAGACTTTGGCTCTGGAAACAGTCTCTTCTTTCGCGAAAGCATACTGCACCCACTCAAGCGCACCGTTTCTAGGCCACCATGTAAGCGACGGCACAGCATCCAGACCGATTCCATTTGGAATGATCTGATCGCAGAACGACGTCAATTGACCTCTGCCTTGCGAAGCCGTTATAGTTGCCTGGTTTGCGATGGTGGGTGATGGAACCGCTTGCACGGCTGTCTCATCCCTCGCGAGCCAGATGATCATCGGGGTTCTTTCGCGGTTAGCGTAGGTATAGCAAGGAATCGCAGTAATTTCCGTATCTTTTTTCTCTATGGATTTCTGATCCGCCGCGCGGAAAGCCTCTTGCACTGTGCCTTTGAGAACCGTCACGCCTCCGAAGAGGTCTTTGTTGAACTCAGGCTTGAGCTGGGCATCATCTGAAACCATTAGGCTGAAAACGCGCTTTGATGGAACGTCTACACCCTCAACACAATAAACAAGCGGCCCGCGCTCCAAAACGACCCTGCCAGCATCCCATTTGCAAACTGGATTAGCAATGACCTTGCGCACAGGCATGGGCAGATTAAGCTCGACCTTGTCGCCCTTTTTCCAGGCGCGGTCCAGCACGGCATAATTGTTTTTAGGGGTTACTGTAATGGGCTTGCCGTTGATCTTTAGCGAAATCGGCTCTGTGGATTTGTCTTCATAAGTATAAAGAGCGCTGGGAACCGGTCGATTCTGCGCCCAGCCAGGAATGCGAATACGCAGCGCGAACTTGCCGGGTTTGGATGGGTTGATAGTCATATTGACCGCGCCATCCCAGGGATAGTTGGTTGCCTGCTTGATATTGACCGTGCCCGCCGAGGTCTTAATAGACGATTCGGATGTCATAAAGAGATTGACATACACCGAACTGCCGCTCACAGCGTAAGCATAGCCTGGCATACCGGGCAGGAATCTTGCGGCATTTGACGGGCAGCAAGCGCAATCATACCACGGCGCACGGATATTGCCCCGCATACTTCCTAGAGGGTTTGTGTAGTAATAATTCTTGCCGTCCAGTGACATGCCGCTCAGGAACCCGTTTAGAGCAGCTCGCTCGAAGACATCCATGTATTTGCCGTCGCCGTGCAGGAGGAACATCCGATAGTTCCACATAGCGTTGGCAACGGCGCCGCAGGTCTCAGAGTAACCGGTGAGGTTTGGCAGATCATAATCGCCGCCGAAAGCCTCGCCCAGCCCCCAGCTCGATCCGATACTGCCATTGACATACATCTGCTTTCCGACGACGTTCTCCCAAATCTTATCTATAGCTTTTGTGTAATTTTTGTCGCCGGTAATAGCGGCGACATCCGCCATTCCGCAATAGAGGTAAGCGCCGCGCACAGCGTGACCGACGGCCTGATCCTGGTCAATTACGGGTTTATAGTCTTGGGAATAGGTGCCGTAGAGGTCGCTGCTGCCATTCGCATTTTTTCGGCCTTTGCGTCCGCGCTGGTCTATGAAAAACTTCGCCTGATTGAGGTATTTCTCATTACCGGTAGCGCGATATAGCCGCACAAGCGCAAGCTCCACTTCTTCATGGCCATCGGGCTGCTGAATGCCGGATTCGTTGAAAGTCTTGCAGAGAAGGTCGGCATTTTTGCACATGGCATCGAGCAGGCTGCGCTTGCCCGTCACCTGAAAATAAGCCACACCGGCCTCCATCATGTGGCCTACATTATACATTTCATGACTTCCGCCAAGCCCAACCCAGCGTGCCTCAAGGTTACCTCTTTTGGCCTGGGTGTAAAGATAGCCGTCCGGCTCCTGGGCGGCTACTATCTTTGCGATAATTTCATCAGTATATTTCTCAAGCTTAGGGTCGCGCTTGATGGCGAGGGAATATGCAGCGCCCTCTAGTATCTTGGCAAGGTCGGAATCGTTGAATCCCGCGCCTCTATGCTGGCCTGTTTCAAGCCCGCCGGCTATCGCAAAATTGCTGATCCGGCCAGTCTCTTCGCATTTTTGGAGGTTATGAGGCACCGTGTTATTAACGGCGATCTCCATCTTCTGCTGCCAGAACCCGCCGTTTATATGCACACTGGTTACCGGGACTGGTTGGAAAGTGTAGTCTTTCATTGCGCCATAGCCCGCCCCTGCGCAAAGCGTGAGGATTGCAGCGATAATTAGTCTTGTAGCTTTCATTGCCGAATAATGTCTCCTTTGGTAGTTTGCATTGGGATAATCCAGTATACCATAGACGTGCCTGAACTCAAAGGATTGCTGGCTGCCATATCACCTCTGTTTAAGCAAAGGGAAAATGTCCCCTTAACTGCAAAGGGATTTTGTCCCCTTTGGCTTTATTGGGTTTATCGCTTTTGTTGCTGAAACGGAAGTT
>JAPLCU010000117.1 GCA_026392045.1 Armatimonadota bacterium | reverse complement strand
AAATCCCCCCTCCCTTCCCTTCTATTCCCTGTTCCCTGTCACCTGTTCCCTAACCTGTGAACAAGATTTAATCAAAATATACCGGAAATTAGGCCAAAAAACGGCATTCTCGTTGTCTTATAATTATGAAGGGGTAATTTTTTCAGGACCATTCTGTTGAGAAAGACTTAATCCGACGGCTTAGCATGCTGCTCACCATTCGAGTGACCTCAGGGTGGCGAAGTGGCGCCGCAGAATTTGTAGTTCATAAATAAGGGCCATCCTCTGTTCGGGTGGATTTGCGCGTCCCTTCATTCATAATTCAGAATTCAACATTCAAAACTAAATCATGAGGTTATATATACACAGTCCCTTCCCTGCCATCGGGCTATCATACAATCAGACTATCGAACCAAAGAAACCGCCAACCGAAAACCAAAAATGTTTTTCATTCACAAAACGAAATGCCTCCCACGCTCAACTCACGAGGATTTCGTTCCTTCCAATAATGCTCAATTTTGCTCGCCAAAAACATGAAACAAAACCGACTCTAAGAGAGCAATGGCAATTCGTTTCACAGCCAACCAACTCCCTTCCCGACTGTTGACTGTAGACTGTAGACTTTGGACTATTTCCCGCCCGCCCCCTATTGCACCTACTCTGCAAATACTTTAAAATATACAGGCACACTTCAAATATTGAAAGGGACTTATCACAAATAATGGACACGCCTCGAAAAGAACACCCCAGGCCGGATTTTGAGCGCAAGGCTTGGCAAAATCTTAATGGCAAGTGGCAATTTGCCATAGACACAGCCAAATGCGGACTTGAAAAAGGCTGGCAGACCGGCACAGACTTTCCGCGCGAAATAATTGTGCCTTTCTGCCCGGAGAGCAAGCTTTCCGGCGTTGCTGAGACGGATTTTCTTGGGTCGGTTTGGTATAGACGAAAATTCACCATCGACAAACCGCTGCGAGGCCAAAGACTGTTGCTTCATTTTGGCGCCGTGGATTATGACGCTAAAGTTTGGGTAAATGGCGCAGAAGTTGTTCGCCACAGAGGTGGCTACACCCCATTTTCAGCCGATATAACGCACGTTGTTACCGATGGCGAGAATGAAGTTGTGGTCTATGCTGTAGATGATGAGCGCTCATACCGCCAGCCGCTTGGCAAGCAAGCTGACCGGCTAAACTCTTACGGCTGCTCATACACCCGTACTACGGGAATATGGCAGACTGTATGGATTGAGGCAGTGCCAAATTCTTACATATCGGGCCTGACCATATGGCCGAACGCCGCCAATGGCAGCGTGAACATTGAAATTGATGTTAAAAACGCATGCCCTGGCCTTTCGATTGAAGTGATTGCTCTCGATAACGGCAAGCCCGTCGCTTCGGAAAACACGGCCAGCCTGGCAGCTAAGAACACCTTCAACTTAGTAATTCCTAACCCTGTTCTTTGGGAGGTTGGCAAGCCGTTTTTGTATGACTTGGCGCTGCGGATTACCAAGAGCGGCAAAGTAATTGACGAAGTGACTTCCTACTTTGGTCTGCGCGATGTTCGCATTGACGGCGTGAAAATACTCATCAACGGCAAATCGGTTTTCCAGAGACTTATTCTTGACCAGGGCTTCTGGCCGGATGGCATCTACACTGCGCCATCTGACGATGAGCTCCGCGCCGACATTGAGCGCAGCATGGCAATGGGATTCAACGGCGCAAGGCTGCACCAAAAAGTGTTCGAGCCGCGCACCCTTTACTGGGCCGACAAGCTTGGATATATAGTTTGGGGCGAATTTCCAGACTGGGGCTGCGAAATTAGCAAGCACCCGGAATCTCAACAGAATTTCTACAGGGAATGGATTGAGGTTGTAATGCGAGACCGCAGTCATCCCTCAATAGTTGCATGGACTCCGTTTAACGAGACGCAGCAAAAATATGTGCGATTTGACGCACAGCTCTTCGTTGATATCTACAATATAACCAAGAGCATGGACCCGACCAGACCGGTAGTAGACAGCAGCGGCTACACTCATGTAAAGACCGATATATGGGATGTGCATGATTATGAGCAGGATCCGGTTAAATTTGCAGAAACTTATGCCCCATTCGGCAAGAACCCTATTGATGAGAACGCTAAGGGATGGCACCCGGAGCCCAGGCCCACTTATTTGGGCCAGCCCATGATAATCAGCGAATACGGCGGCACTTGGTGGAACCCCGAACAGAGCGGCGAAAAAGCCTGGGGCTATGGCGACAGGCCCAAAACTGAGGAAGAGTTCATTGAGAGATACACCGCATTGGCGGATGTGCTAATGCGAAACCCAAATATGGCTGGTCTTTGCTATACTCAGCTAACAGACGTTGAGCAGGAAGTTAACGGCCTATACACTTATGACCGCAAGCCCAAATTTCCGCCTGAGATTCTAAAAAAAGCTTTGGATAAGAAGGCTGCAATAGAAGAATAGGCGCTGTAGGATATAATATTGAATGACCTGCTAAACGGCCCAAAATGCAAAAGCTGCGGCGGCAGCGTACGCATATCTGAAGCTGAAATACGGCGATTGCTTGAGGAAATGCAATTATCCGAGTCAGATATGATTTCAGAAACCGATTACAATTCACGGCTTTCGATCTGCCGCGCATGCGAACATTTGGAATATAACACCACTTGCAGCTTCTGCGGATGCCTGGTCGCCATTAGAGCCTGGATCGCCGAAAAGCATTGTCCGAAGCCGGGGTTCCCAAAATGGTAGATTTACTTCCTATGCTTGCCTAAACGCTCCTGACCGAATGGGCACAAAGACAGCGCCACGCACGAGCCGCACAATGGTGTCGGAGCCTTGCAAATGGCCCTGCCATGGTAGATTATCAAATGATTGAAATGCGTCCATTCTTGCTCGGGGAGTATCTTGTCAAGATCAAACTCAATCTTAGTAGGATCTTCGTTTTCAGTTAGGCCCAAACGCTTCGAAACCCGCTTGACGTGTGTATCGACTATAATTGCCGGTTTCTTGTAGGCCACACCCAGAATTAGATTAGCAGTCTTGCGTCCGACTCCATTAAGGCTGAGGAGTTCGTCCATAGTCTCAGGAACCTTGCCTCCGAAATCGCTCACGATCTGGCGCGCAGACTCTATAATAGCTCTGCTCTTATTCCTGAAAAATCCGGCTGGCTTTACCATTTCCTCGAGCTCTGCGTAATCTGCATTCGCGAACGCTTCAACATTCGGATACTTTCTGAAAAGTTCGGGGGTGACCATGTTAACCCGAACATCGGTGCACTGCGCGGCGAGTATGGCAGCCACAAGAAGCTCATGAGGTGTGGTGAAGTCAAGCGAACACTTAGCATCAGGGTATTCAATTCTGAGCATTTCTATGATTCTTAGCGCTCGGTCGCTGCGTTTTTCCAAAGTCTCAGTTTTCACTATGAGCGGCACTTTACGAACGCGGCAAAAGAGCGGTCGTAAGTCCTTTCAACATCATTAGGAAAGCAGCAGGCGGGCAATTGGTCCATAGCAAGATGGTAATGAATACATTCGCAGCATTTGCCATGTCTGGCGCAGCCGGAATATGAGCAGTTGCATTTTTTGGTGTTCTCGTTGATGTTTTCGCAAGCCATTTTTGGATAACCTCTCAGAATGAATTAATCGACTTGATTCTATGCTAAAATGGGTGATTAAGTCAACATTAGCGTCGGCAGTTGAACCTCGCGGCTTGAATGGCTCGACGTAAAATATAATATATTTTATAAAGGATAATCGCTAGTGATTGAAGAATACGTAAAAATGGAGGTACATTCTACGGTTTTGCATGTGGTGTTTCGGGATTTGAGTGAAGCCGCAGGCGGAACGGAAATCCCGAAACAGCAGGAAAGGCGATTAGCGCCTGCCGATAGACGAGATCGGGGCGCAGATTCGCCATTCAGGCCGACATTGCGGACGTTGTGTTAGAATGCCGCATGTAGAAAGAGGCTGCATTTTGAGAAGCGAAAATGGTTTTACTCTTGTAGAGCTTCTGGTGGTGATCGCTATAATCGCCGTTCTGGCCGCCATACTGTTCCCCGTTTTCTTGACAGTCAAAGAAAATGGAAGACAGAATACATGTTTGTCCAACTTGAAGCAGTTGGGGGCGGGTATGCGGCTGTATGCAGATGACTGCAATGGCCAATATCCGATATCTCGGGTGATGAATGGCGGAGATGGAAATCCATCAGGTAACTGGGCTGGAGTATACATAGTGTTTGGCAAATGTGATCCTAGGCTGGGTCAGATATTTCGCTATGTCAGAAATGTTGATGTCTATCGTTGTCCGAGCGACAGAGGCGTGAATCCAACACGAGTCACAGACCCAAATGATTTACCTTATCCTCTCAGTTACAGCATGAACAACATTTCGGATTACCGCACAGGTGGCAACATGGAAGTCTCTGCCAGCAAAATCGGACTTCTGATTCACGAGGGCAGGGACACTATTGATGATGGTGATTTCTACTGGTACGGTTGGAGGGATGGCGGAGAAGGCCACAACAACCCCAGCAAGATACACAATGGAGGAACATGCGTTTTGTATTACGATTTGCATGCCAAGTGGCAGAAATATGAGACTGTGATCCAGGCTCTGTCTAACGGTGATTGGGATCCGCTTCGTGTTACGCGGTAGCTGAGCGCAATGCCAAGCAACATATCGAGATTAGGAGGAACCAAATGACAAAGAAAACAATGCTTATCGTTTCTGTTTCCATTTTGCTGATCGTGGTGATTGGGCTGATAGCTTTCCATAGCTCAACGAATGCCCCTAACTCAACGAGTACCCCTGGTTCTGGAATTCTGACTGATCAAGCGCTGAATGTCATCGACTCTATGCAAGCTGGCAACTACCAGCAGGCAACAAGAGATTTTGACAGCAGAATTGCACCTACCTTTAGTCAGCAGTTGACCGCACTCTGGCCAACAGTGACGGCTAAAGCGGGGGCACTCAAATCGCGCACTGTCACGCGCGTGGACGGCAATAAGGTGTATATCACCTGCATATTTGAGAAAGGTAACCTGTACGGTGTGGTTGAGTTCGGCAGCACGAACAAGATAGTCAACTTCTCCATGTATGGTCAGCCGGTGTAGCTGCGTTGGACCCGATGGTTTGGAGATTCTGTACGCCCGAATATCTGCAATCTCAACAGCAAGGAGGGACTTAGTAATGGGCAGCGTGTTAGGTAATCAGCGAAGTTCTGGTGGAGGCAGCAAGCCAAAGACTATTTGGTGGATCGGTCTCGCGTGTGCAGTGGTGATCATCCTAGTCTGCTATTTGTTCATGCGCCAACCGACGGGGCAGAATCAGGTGCCAACTAAAGCTTCGCCCAAAGAAGTGGCACAAGCTTTTCTCGGTGCCTTGGCGAATGGTGACCGTAGCACTGCGAATGCAATGTTGCAGAGCCCAGCCCTAGACGATCCCAAGACTTGGGACATGCTTAACGGGCTTAAGCTGACAAGTTTGGGCGAACCGGTCACGAACCCGCAACATCGTGGCGGATGGTTTGTCCCATTTGCAGCCCAATTGAAGAATGGACAAATGGTAAACAGCCAGGTATCTGTGAGGAACGATCTTCCAGGGGGGCAGTGGCAAGTCGATGGCTTCTGAGTATAACAAGGCGGCCAACGCGATAGTCGCAACAACGTTGTGGCCGCCGGTTAGAATGGAAAGGACTGATGTGGAATGAACAAGCTAAATAGGAAATGGCTGTGGGTGTGTCTTACGTGTTTGGTGCTGATCGTAGGGCTTGTTGTCTATAAATTGGTTCAGTCTTCTATCCCTGTACCCCTGGATTCCGCTGGCAAGACCCCTGATGCTGTGGCGAAGGCGTGGTTTAGTGCTTTGTCTGCAGGAGATGCGAATGTCATACGCCAAATAGGAAGCACCCGATGGGAGCAGCCTGATATTCTGCAGCGATATGAAGGGCTGCAAGTTATTTCAATCGGCACTCCATTTCCCAGACCTCCTTTGCCCCAGTGGTTTGTGTCCTATGAAATCCGTCTGAAGTCCGGCGAGGTAAAAAGGGGCAATCTCGCCGTCAAGATTGATAATCCTGGATGCGCATGGCATTTCGATGGTGGCCTGTGAGATGAACCTTCGGACCACTCTCATTAGGACTGTGATCCTAAGGGTGAAATAACGGGGCAGACAGTACGTGACCCTCAGGGACTTAGTAATGGGCAGCGTGTTAGGTAATCAGCGAAGTTCGTTCTTTCGGGAAACCCTTTTCCCGAAAGGAGCATCCACGTATCGGGAAAGGGGTTGCTCTGTGCAAAGGTGAATGGGACCCACTTCATGTTAGCCGGTAACTAGCGCAATGCCAAGCAACATATCGAGATTAGGAGGAACCAAATGACAAAGAAAACAATGCTTATCGTTTCTGTTTCCATTTTGCTGATCGTGGTGATTGGGCTGGTTTTCTTCCACAGCAAGCCTAGCGCTGATCCTCAGTTTGCGAATCCAGCACTGAATGTTATCGACTCACTGAACGCCGGGAACGCCCAAAACGCAGTGAGGGATTTCAACGCTCGCGCGAAGGCACAGATCAATCCTGAGTTGCTCGCCCAACAATGGTCAAAAGCGATATCCTTGCTTGGGCCACTAAAGAGTCGTGTTATCACGCGCGCGAAAGGCCAGAGTGACGGTGTCAACATATATAGCGTATACTTCACCTGCACATTTGAGAAAGGCCCACCACTATATGGGGTCATCAAGTTTGACCGTCAGAAGCAGATAAATGTATTCAAGTTAGATGGCAAACCTCAGCAGTGACCTGATAGCCCTTGCTTTTATATGGTACATCAGATTCTCCATAAGAGACGTAAGTATTAGGAGGAACAAATGACAAAGAAGAATGTGATTATCGTTTCTGTTTCTATTTTGTTGGTCGTGGTGATTGGGCTGATTGTCTTCTACAGAGGCTCTGATTCCATGATTGTGAGTCGAGCGCTAAATGTTATCGATTCGCTGCAAGCCGGCAAAGATCAAGAAGCACAAAGGGATTTTCACAGCAAACTAAAAGCTATGATGCCTGCTGAGGACCTTGGCAAAATGTGGAGGGGGATAGGTCCATTAAAGGAGCGCACTGTTGTAGGCACGCATGTCACGGACACCAGCGCTGGCAAAGGCGTACCAGGCAAAACTGTTGATCTGAAGGTTGTGTTTGTAAAGGGGACTACGGACGTGACTACGCACGTACACATTCCATTTGATACTAATAACAAGATAACCGGACTGATGATAGATGAACCTTCGGACCACTCTCATTAGGACTGTGATCCTAAGGGTGAAATAACGGGGCAGACAGTACATGACCCTCAGTGGTGATGCAATAGGCTATCCCTGGTATATGGGGTTCTCCATAAGAGATGGCAGTAGATTAGGAGGAACAAATGACAAAGAGAAGTGTGCTGATTGTTTCTGCTTGCATTTTGCTGATTGTGGTAATTGGTCTGGTCTTCTTCCACGGGAGATCTGATTCCAATATTGAGAGTCGAGCGCTCAATGTTATCGACTTGCTTCAAGATGGCAACTACCAAGCAGCATTAAAGAACTTCAGGCCCGGTGGCCTGGGATCTCCCGACGTCCTTGGTCAAGGGTGGACAAAAGCAGTCGCCCTGTTCGGTCCATTAAAGGAACGCACTGTTATAGGTACGCATGTCACGAACAACGCTGGTGGCAAAGGCGTACCAGGTAAAACTGTTGAGCTGAGCCTTGTGTTTGAAAAAGGTACTTTGTACGGACACATCCCATTTGACTCCGGTAATTATATAGTCGATCTGAAGATAGATACGCATCCGGCCGACTCTGATTCCCAGTCAGACAGTGTGCTTGTGAGTCGAGCGTTGAGTGTTTTCGACTCGCTGCAAGCCGGCAAATACCAAGAAGCGGAGAAGGACTTCCACAGTATAGTAAAGGCCAAAGTGTCCCCTGAGAACCTTGGTCAACTTTGGACTAAAACAGTCACCAAGTTCGGTCCATTAAAAAGCCGCTCTGTTACAGGTACATATATCATGAACAATGTCAAAGGCAATGGCGTAATCCCGGGCGTATACAAAGCTGTTGAGTTGGACCTCGTGTTTGAAAGAGGTACTTTGCATGGACACATCCCGTTTGATCCGAACAAGGAGATAACTGGACTGAGCATACGTTAACAGTCGCCGTGATGCAACAGGCTATCCTTTTATATGGTACATCAGATTCTCCATAAGAGACGACAGTGTTAGGAGGCATCAATGACGAAGAGAAGTGTGCTGATTGTTTCTGTTTCTATTCTGTTGATCGTGGTAGTTGGGCTGGTTTTCTTCCACGGAAAATCGGATTCTGTGATCGAAAGCCGGGCAATGAGTGTCATCGACTCTCTGCAAGCCGGCAAATACCAAGAAGCGGAGAAAGACTTTCACTCTGGTTTAAGAGCCATGAAGCCTCCCGAGACTCTTGGTCAAGAGTGGACGAAAACAGTCGCCCTGTTTGGTCCATTGAAGGAGCGCACTGTCACAGGGACGCATGCCACGAACAATGCCGGTGGCAACGGTGCAATCCCGAACACAGGCAGAACTGTTGAGATGAGCCTTGTGTTTGAAAAAGGTACTTTGTACGCACACGTCCCGTTTGGATCTAATGATGAGATAACCGGATTGATGATAAATAGAGGTCAGGGCGTCTCTGATCCTGTGCTTATAAGTCGGGCGCTGAATGTTATCGATTCGCTGCAAGCCGACAAATACCAGGAAGCGGAAAGGGACTTTTACAGCGATATGAAAGCCAAGCTGTCTCCTGAGGCTCTCGGTCAAAGCTGGTCAAAAACAATCGCCAAGTATGGTCCACTCAAGAAACGCGTTGTCATACGTGTGGACAACAGATTCATGGAAAACAGATGCGTCGAGATCAATTGTATGTTTGAGAAGGCCACTTTGTACGGATACATCAGGTTTAATACGAACGATGAGGTAACTGGAGTGAGCATACGCACAGAACCGGATCCGCTCCAAAAGTGATGACTCAAAAAAGGGAACGGAGCCCTTTTTGTGTGCGTATGGAGGTTTCGGGATTTCCATTCCGCCTGCGGCTCCATTCAAATCCCAAAACACCAACTGCCCCAAAGCCAGCAAGTAATTGTTCTGAGCTGCCACGAGTCCAGGCATTTGCAGTTGCAGGATGAGCCTTGGTTTGCCCAGAATGTGAGTGTGGTTTCGATATAGGGGGCCACTTACGGAAGGGGATTAATAAACTTCAAATAAATAATTCGCGGTTATACACAAAAACTATAGCCTAGGACGTCTTATACAATGAGGATCATATGATACAGGTTGTCAAATCCCGAAAGACCAAAAGAGGCTGCATTTTGAGAAGCGAAAATGGTTTTACTCTTGTAGAGCTTCTGGTGGTGATCGCTATAATCGCCGTTCTGGCCGCCATACTGTTCCCCGTTTTCTTGACAGTCAAAGAAAACGGAAGACAGAATACATGTTTGTCCAACTTGAAGCAGTTGGGGGCGGGTATGCGGCTGTATGCAGACGAATGGAATGATCATCTTCCGACATCTAGGCTCGACAATGGTGGACACGAGAATCCGTCGGGTAACTGGGCCGGAGTCTATGACGTCCACGGTATATGCGACCCCACAAAGGGCCAGATTTTTCCGTATGTCAGGAACGTCGGTGTCTATCTTTGCCCAAGTGACAGGGGTAGGAATCCAGCGCGAGTGTGGGCCCCCGGCGCCTTGCCGTATCCTCTCAGCTACAGCTTGAACAATATCTCGGATTACCGCAAAGCTACTACGATGGAATCTCACAGCTGCAAGGTTGGACTCTTGATCCAAGAAGATCGGGACTCTATAAACGACGGTGATTTTTATTGGTATGGCTGGAAGGATGGCGGAGAAGGCAAGGATAATCCCGCCAAGATTCACAACGGAGGAACATGCGTAATATTCGTAGATTTGCATGCCAAGTGGCAGAAATATGAGACTGTGATCGAAGCTCTGTGCAAAGGTGAATGGGACCCACTTCATGTTAGCCGGTAACTAGCGCAATGCCAAGCAACATATCGAGATCGGGAGGAGGCAGATGACGAAGAGAAGTGTGCTGATTGTTTCTGCTTGCATTTTGCTGATTGTGGTGATTGGGCTGGTTTTCTTCCACGGGAACTCAAGGCTATTTGACATGTCGATAATTTCGTCGAGGACATTCAGCACAGAAAGACAGCGTCGATAAGGTGAAAGGCTTGTCGCGAAAAGAATAGTTGAGTCGTATAGGATGCTAGAAAGGGAGTCAGTCACGGCGGCTACGCCACAGCAAGGGGATGAGAATCAGCCCCTAGTTGATTGCGACTGTCGGACGACTAATTTACAGAGGAGGTTGATTAGAATGACAGCTCTTGGAAGCAGCACCAGTAAGAAGTGGGTTACAGTCGGGATAATCGTCGTCATCGTGGCACTGGCAGGAATAGTTCTGCTGGTGTCGCATACATCATCGAACCATGGGAGGACATCCAAGGACATTGCTTTCGCAGTGGCGGAAGCTGTATATTCAAATAATGCGCGCGCATTCCAGGGATTATTCAGTGACAATCCTGAAAAAGGCGGCTTTGTACAGCAGGTATCGACAATGGTCCAGGAGTACGGTCCCGTGAAAGAAGTAGTAAGTACCGATGACCGAAGTCCTTACCCAGGGCAGTCGAGCTGGAAAGTGGTGGCGGAACGTGGGAATTACACGATCATGATCCAAACGAAAGGTGAACAGCTAATGGGGTGTGAGTTCCATCTGCCAGGAGGATGGTTTGCAACTGGCTCAATGTAGGCAAATGAAACTTTGGTACGCAGTATTGGTACGCAGTATTGGGGACGGAGCCCTTTTTGTGTGCGTATGTGGAGTATTGGGGACGGAGCCCTTTTTGTGTGCGTATGGAGGTTTCGGGATTTCCATTCCGCCTGCGACTCCATTCAAATCCCAAAACACCAATTTGAGCTTACGGCGACTGCGGTTCCCGAACCATCAGCCTTCGTTGTGTTGGCGTGTGGCTTGGTTGGGATTTTGACCCAGGCAAGGAAGCGGCAAAGCATTTAGGCGACCTTGGTTGGATTAGGGTCTGTTTGCAGGGTTGTGGGATGTGAATCTTTGACATGTAGCCCTGATTGTCCACTTCTAAAAAAGATGGGCGTCGGCAGTTGCTCCGGCGCCCATTACTCAGAAAGGAGAGGTAGGAAGAATATTTTAGGCGGGCTGTTGGTTCTCACCGCTTGAATGCAGCGATTTTGACATCCTCTCCAGCAGCCGCAATCGTCTCTTCAATGCACGCTTGCGCAGACTGAGCATTTCAATTTCAAGCTCTACGTCCTGCACTTGCTCCTCGACCGTTTTCAGCGCCGAGTCCACCACTTTTAAATCAAAGCCATGTGGTGTTTGAGGTTTCTTTATCTGCAATTCTTCAATCTCATCGACTGATAATTCTGTTGTGTTAAGCTTACGCACCGATCGCACAATAACACCATCCTCAGCGCATTGACTTACTCCATCCGAACAGGGCTGTTTGTGCCCATTCGTTCTCACAACGCATGGGGTGAACAAGTCCTTTTTCGGCTTCATTGACGCTGTCTCCATTCCACATTTGTGTAAAGTCACACAATCATATTATGAGCGTTTGCAAGAAAATCTTTAGTGTGTAATCTGACATTCATCCTGACAATGTTTCGTGTAACTTTACGCGGGGGTAAGGCGAAGTGAAACGTTTGTTCCGCAATAATTGAATGCGAGGACTTGGGATGATTATTGCCACATTTATCAAACGTCTCATAATCGCCGTCTGGTTGTGCATTGTTTTTGTTTGCATGCCTGCTTCTTGTGAAACTGAAAGTCGGGAAGAGACTCTCGGACGCAAGTATGCCCTTGAGGTTGAGAAGCAATACAAGTTTGTGGACGATCAGGCCATGACAGATAGAGTGCAGCGTATTGGCAAAGCGCTTGCAGATGTGGCAAATACTGTCGAAGTTCCTGCCAAATACGGCAGTTCTGATGTGGTTAAGTTTAACTACGAGTTCAAAATAGTTGAGGATAAGGATGCAAACGCATTTTCGCTGCCAGGCGGAAAGATATATATCAATTCAGGGCTATTGGATTTGGTTAGCAGTGATTCTGAGCTGGCCGGTGTATTGGCTCATGAGATTGCCCACGCCGCGCATCATCACGTTACCAAGCTGCTCAATGAACAGGCCAAGATAGACAAATACGTCGCCATAATAGCTATTCTAGGTATTTTAGGGAAGGCCAAAGGCAGCGACATTCGTAACGTCATGATGGGTGCAAGTATGGTGAGACAAGGCAAAATAAGCGGCTACACGATGCAGGCTGAACAGGATGCCGACCAAACAGCCATCTCCTATATGGTCAAAACGCAGTATGACCCTTTGGGAATGGTGGATTTCATGAAGAAGCTGGATAAGATGCACGATGAAAATCCCACCGCACCACTGGGTATCTATCAAACTCACCCTGCGCCGTTCAGACGAGTTGCCAGCATCTACAAAGCTCTGAAGAAGGAAAATATCATTGTCGATATCCGCAAACTCCGCGGCATTGCTTATGCGAATCCTGTAGAATGTACGCCGGGAAGTGGTAAATATGATGTGATGATCTGTGACAAAGTTTTCTATTCGCCTACGTCTCTCGACAGCGCGTCGTCTTCTAAGAAACGTGCAGATGAATTATCCAAGGCGATTAATAGTCTGCTGGATTCCGGGCTAAAGCCTCAGGATATAGCCATTGATGATGCAACAGGCTGCCTGGTTGCAAAAGGCAAAGTATTATTACGCATTGAGCAGGGCGATCTAAACAGCGCTTCCGAAAACAGTCGAATACTTCTGACCAGGGCTCGCAGAGCATTAGTGCGCGCAACTTGGGCGGATTGGCTGATGAACACCTGTTCGGCTTATGCAGACGAAGACCCAACCGAAATCAAATAGAAAACTTCAGCGTACGCACCTGAATTCTATCAATAACCTCTCTTACGCCACACGTGCCGCTTGTTATCATAATTGCAGCGTTTCTTTGCTCGTCGTTGTCGCACCATCCGACGAGGATAACATCACCGTTAGCTACCACCACATCAATGGTTTGACCGCCAGTACGGAAATCGGCATTCAATCTGGCCATCACACTCTGAATTATTGCTTCTTTTCTTAGGGTAAACATCGGCGGCCTCCTTCTCTTACGAATTACTTATAAATGGTATGAGCGCAAGAGATACATCTGCAATAGATGTGAAACCGCAGTGCATGCACAATAGCATCATATCCATTTAATATTATGTCCAATATTTGTGCAGTTGAAACGCATGGGGTGGAAAAAGGCAAGCGTTTACATGCTCTCGTGGGTTCGCATATACTTATTTGGATTTGGCCGAATAGTTAATGCTCCAAGTTCCATCCAATGTAACGATCAGTGTCATGGATCTACCCTTCTCCAAGACATGATTCTTACACTCAAGCATTATAAATATCTTATCGGCTCCTGCGGAAGGCTTATGATAAACATAGCTGGTATCACTGCTGCCACTCTTATCTTCAGGGCATTTCAGCATAGCTGTTGTCTTCAGGTATTCCTCCTTGAGATCGTCAAGGCTGTTTGGATACTGGCTATTTACCTCGTAATATCTGATCACAGCCTGGCCGACTTCCGTCATGTTCTGACGGCAAACTAGTATGCTCTGGAAATCGCTCCTTTGAGACAAATACACAAGCAGCCCAAGCAGAGCAAAACATACTGCCGCAACCACAATCGCGCATCCTTTAAGCGGCTTGCTGCAGCCCGAACCCTGAACTCCGATTCCATTTTTCTGTTCAATCAATATTCAGATATCTCCCCATATACATGGGTCAATATATACTATTTTGAGCACGGCGTCAATGTTCGGCATCATACATTGCTGCGCGCTCTCTTGATTAGCGTGACGATTTTTGGTAGAATCATCGTAGGACATTAAAGCTTATCAGGGGTAATGGGGCAGACGTCGGGTTGCCCTTTTTGTATATATTTATGGCGAAAACACATACAAAATTTGTCTGTCAAAACTGCGGCTTCGAATCTGCAAAGTGGATTGGGCGCTGCTCCGACTGTGACGAATGGGCCTCGATGGTAGAAGAGGCGGTCATCCCTGCCGCATCCGGCAAAAGAGCTGCCTTGTCTGGCACATTCGCGTCGCCTACCCCTATCACTGATCTTACAACCGATGGCGCTCAACGGACCTCCAGCGGCATTGGCGAGTTTGACCGCGCGCTGGGCGGAGGAGTTGTTGCCGGTTCACTTGTGCTTATAGGCGGCGATCCCGGGATAGGTAAATCGACCATTCTTATACAGGTTGCCAACCATTTGAGCCTGGGCGCCGGAAGAGTTCTGTATATGTCCGGCGAAGAATCGGCTGAGCAAATTAAACTGAGAAGCAACAGAATCGGAATAGCATCCCCCAGCCTACTCGTGGTTTCAGAGACCAATATCGAATCAGTCGAGCATTATGTTCAAAGCGTTGGAGCTCAGTATGTGATCGTAGACTCCATCCAAACGATGTATGACCCTAATCTTTCATCAGCGCCCGGAACGGTGAGCCAGGTTAGAAGCTGCACCGCGGCGCTTGCGAGAGTGGCCAAAACTGCCGGCGTTCCAGTGTTCATAGTTGGACATGTCACGAAGGAAGGCACACTGGCGGGTCCGAGAGTTCTCGAGCACATGGTTGATACGGTGCTATACTTCGAGGGCGACAGGCATCAATCTTATCGGATATTACGAGCTGTGAAAAACCGATTCGGCTCAACTGATGAGCTCGGCATTTTTGAAATGCGAGAAGAGGGACTGATTGAGGTCGCAAATCCTTCAGAAATCTTGCTTGCCGAAAGACCTGTCCATGGGGCCGGATCAGTCGTAACCTCCACGATGGAAGGCTCCAGGCCGATTCTTGTGGAAATCCAGGCGTTGGTGGCTCCGTCATATTTCACAAGCCCGCGCAGGACCTGCACCGGCATTGATTATAACAAAATGCTGATGATCCTGGCAGTGCTTGAGAAGCGCGTCGGGCTTAGCCTTGGCAACAAAGATGTGTATGTGAATGTTGCCGGCGGAGTGAAAATCTTCGAACCTGCTGCTGATCTGGCAATAGCGATTGCTGTGGCATCCAGCCTGGCCGACTGTGTCGTCGACCCTGAAGCGATCGCGCTTGGCGAGGTTGGTCTTTCTGGCGAAGTTCGAAGTGTGGGACACGCTGAAAAGAGGCTCAAGGAAGCCGCAAGACTCGGTTTTAGCCGAGGAATTATGTCCGCGAGAGGTCTGAATAAGCTTTCAAAAGATATCAAAATGGAGGTGGTCGGAGCATCGACCGTGCGCGCCGCGATTGAGGCGGCATTTACTGCTCAGATGCCTGCTTGAGAAAGCGCAATACCAATGAACCACGATACTTCCATAATCGAAAAGATAAACGAACTCAAGGTTAAGCGAGGCGCAATAATTCTCGCCCACAACTATCAACTAGGCGAGGTGCAGGATATCGCAGACTTCACAGGCGACTCTTTGGAACTCTCACGTAAAGCCGCCCAGACCGATGCTAAAGTGATAGTCTTTTGCGGCGTTCATTTCATGGCAGAAACGGCAAAGATTCTGTCGCCGGATAAGACTCGCGCTTTCAAGGCTGCGCATCCCGGCTTGCCTGTGGTTGCGTATGTAAACACCAGCGCTGAGGTGAAGGCCGAGAGCGACATCTGCTGCACTTCGGCGAACGCAGTTCGAGTGGTCGAATCCATTGACGCCGATGCTGTGCTGTTCGTGCCGGACAAATGTCTTGGCGCGTATCTCGCTTCCAAGACCAATAAGCGCATTATCAGCTATAGCGGCTTCTGTCCGACGCATCACAGGATTCTGCCGGAGGACATCCTTAGATCAAAGAAGGAATACCCCGATGCGGTAGTTGTCGCGCACCCTGAATGTTCGATGGAAGTCATTGCGCTCGCTGATGCCGTTGAAAGCACATCAGGAATGCTGCGATATGTAAGAGAAAGCAGCGCGCAAGGTTTTATTATGTGCACTGAGAGAGGACTGCTCCACAGGCTCAAAATAGAGAACCCCAAGAAAGAGTTTTTTAATCCTACGCCTCTCAATATCTGCCCGAATATGAAGAGAATCACACTTGAGAAGGCGCTCTGGAGCCTCGAGGATATGAAATATGAGATCACTCTGCCGCAGGAGATGATCGAGAAAGCCCGCAAGGCTATTGAAGGGATGATTGCCTTATGACCGGCCTTGACCCGACCTACATAGATCAAATCGTGCGAATGGCGCTCACCGAGGACATCGGCAGCGGCGATATTACCACTCAATTGACGGTACCGGAGAATGCCGAGGCCAACGCCGAAATAACAGCCAAGCAGCCCGGGATCATTGCCGGGCTTGATTTCGTGCAGGCGATATTCAACTCAAGCATTCTGGAATCGCCGAGCGCGGAGGTTCGCGCTATCGTGTTACCAAACGTTAAGGATGGCGACCGTGTGAACGCCGGAGACTGCATCGCCAAGATTTCCGGCCAGTCGCGAACTATTCTAACCGGCGAGCGCTGCGTGCTGAATATTCTGCAGAGAATGTCGGGCATAGCAACCCTCACGGCCGAATATGTTAATCTGGTTTCACAAACAAAAGCTAGAATAGTAGATACTCGCAAGACCACGCCAGGCTTGAGAAGACTTGAGAAGTATGCTGTGACGGTCGGCGGCGGCTATAATCACAGGTTTGGCCTCTCAGACGGCATATTGATCAAAGATAACCATATCGCAGCCGCTGGCAGCATTACAGCCGCTGTAAACGCCGTCAGGAATGGCGCGCCCGCTGCCATGAAGATTGAGGTGGAGGTCACTAATCTTGAGCAGCACAATGAGGCAATCGCGGCAAGGGCAGATATTATTATGCTCGATAATATGTCATTGGAGGAAATGCGCAAGGCTGTTGAGATTGTTGACGGCAAGGCGCTGCTCGAAGCATCTGGCGCAGTCAATAAAAATACAGTGAAAGCGATAGCCGAAACCGGAGTAGATATTATCTCGGTGGGTGCGCTGACCCATTCAGCGCCATCTTTAGATATTAGCCTGAATTTTATCAAATGAGCAGTAGGAGTTGCGCTACATGGTAAGAGCTCAGACTTGGTGAGAATAACATGTCATCCTGAACTCGAGTTCAGTACCATCCCATAATTATTGAAACAGGTCATTATTGCCTATGGTTTACGCTCATAACCCTATGGTTTCCGCTGATCCCATTGTTGGTTTTTGCAGCCAGGTGTCATAAGGAAATGCTAGATTTGAAAGCTTATCATGCTGCTCATCC
>JAPLCU010000137.1 GCA_026392045.1 Armatimonadota bacterium | reverse complement strand
GTGAAGCAATTCATGGATGGTTCCATAGATGGACCAATTCAAATAACACAGTAATTTCTGTTAGAAAATTAGAGTGGTATTGGCAAATGAAACTTAGAAACGAAGCAAAAGTTGGGTTGATTGTATTTGCGGCTTTTCTGGCGCTGGTAGCGATTTACTGGTTCCTTGGCAGTTTCTCGCTAAGCACATCAACGTATGAAATTTACGCCGTCTTCCAGAATGTTCAGAAACTGGATAAAGGCGCTGACGTGCGTCTGGCCGGAGTTAAGATCGGAGTGGTTTCAGATGTCCGACTGACACCAAAAAGCGAAGCGCAAGTCGATATGTTGATTAATAATGCCGATTTCATACCAAGCGATTCTGTTGCTAGAATCACTACGGGCGCTGTGATTGGCGATGGATTTGTAGAGATTGTGTCTGGCGCCAGCAAAACTCCTCTCAAACAGGGAAGTAAGGTGGGGAGTATGAAAGTTGTGCAGTATGATGAAATCATATCTGATGCTAGCGCTCTCATCAAAGAATTGCGGATAGCAACTAAATCCATAAGTCAGGCCATGGGCGATAAGAGTCTGATCGCATCGATCAAAGCGTCTATTAAAGAACTGCAAGAGACTGCCGAATCAGCTTCAGCAATGATGAGTTCGGCGCAGGATGTAGTGACGAAAATGTCGCCTCAAATGAACAGGGTATTTGACAACCTGACTTTAGCTACGGAGAATGCGGTCAAAGTCAGCAAGAACATCGAGCGCATAATCTCTAAAGATGCGCAGCCTAATATAAAGGCAATACTAACCCAAACGCGCGAGGCAACGGAAGGCTTGAATGAGTCGATAAGAGATGCTCAAGATATGATTGCGTCATTCAAGGGTGGGCCTGAAAAGCTGCTGGCAACAATGGATAAGATGGGCGCGACGATTGATCAAGCCCAGAAGATGATGACCAACCTGACCGAGGCAAGCGCGAGTATTAAAGAGCTCGCCACCGATCAGGAGCTCAAAACAAATATTAAGGCAACTGTAAAAAACGCTGCGGATGCAAGTGAACAGGCTAAAACACTGCTGGGGAATCTTACCAACAAGTTTGGGGCTAAACGCGAGGGTCCTAATGCTGAGCAAAAAACAGCAATACCGGATTATGGAATGAGTACCGACGCTCTTTATGACACTACGCAAGCAAAATACAGATCTGACTTCAACTATACCTTTGCCGGGCTCGGAAAGTCATTCTATCGTATAGGCTTATATGATCTCGGCGAGAACACTAGAATTAACCTGCAGGGCGGAAAGGTGATCGATTCCTTTACCGCATTCAGATACGGATTGTATGCATCCAGACTTGGATTTGGTTTTGACAAGACTCTAGTGCCTGGTTTCCGCTTATCCGCAGATTTTTTTAGGCCTGACCATCCGCAGATGGAACTTAGAGGAATATTCAGCGTAAGCGGTCCGTTCGGTATAGACGTGTGTGTTAAGGACTTTTTCGGAGGCTCTCAAAAAGACGTGCTTGTAGGCGTTCATTACGTAAAATAAGACCATTATTTGTAAGAGTTCAGAAACGATGAATACGTCGCTGAGAGCACGGGAGGGCGAAGGTCTCCTGAGCCGTAAGCCCAGCATCCTGAGCTCCGTCGAAGGACGCAGCTATAAGGCTCGGCGGGAGCCTCGCCCTCCCCTCACTCAGCGAGAGTGAGAAGTTACCTTCCAATAGGAGATAGCCATGAAAGTAATCCTGACTCAAGATATAAAAGAGCTGGGTAAAGCGGGGCAATTGGTAAATGTGAGCGAAGGCTACGGCCGCAATTTTCTGATCCCAAGAAAACTGGCCGTAATGGCCGACAGCGGCGCAATGAAGAACCTCGAAACAAAGAAACATACCGTTAAGGCAAAGAGCGACAAGATGCTCACGGACGCAAATGCGCTCGCCGAGAAAATCAACAAGCTCAAGGTGATTATCAAAGGCAAATCCGGCGCGGGTACCAGGCTTTACGGCTCAATCACCAGCCAGGAAATTGCTGATGCGCTCAAAGCTCAGCACAAAATCACCGTTGACAAGCGCAAAATCAGCATATCTGAACCAATTAAGACAACCGGAATGTTTGAAGTTTCAGTGAAACTTCACCAGGATGTATCGACGGTAATTCACGTCGAGGTAGTAGGACAGGAGTAGGTGTTGGGTGTTAGGTGATGGATAAGTATCACCAAGCCACTTACCTTATTTAGAATGAAGCCTTCCTGCATAACATTAGCAGGTCGCGTTATTTGCATTTCAGATCACTAGGTCATTGATTGACTTTACAGTCATTCTCGCGTGTTGGGTGACGTCGATCCATCACCCAACACCTAAAACCCAACACCCATGGAGTACAGATGGAACGGATAGCTTCCGCAATGGATAGAATACCGCCCCAAAACATCGAGGCTGAGCAATCGACCCTGGGATCGATGATGATCGACAGGAACGCCCTCGAGAAGGGGATGGAGATGGTCAGGGCAGAGGACTTTTATCGCCCTGGCCACCAGGAGATATTCGACGCGCTGATGTCATTATCTGAGCGCGACGAACCGGCTGATCTCATTACCCTCCAGGAAGAGCTTCGCAATCGGAACAGGCTGGAAGATGTTGGCGGCACCGAATATTTGATGGCGCTTGTGGATACCGTTCCCACGGCTGCAAACATCGAACATTACGCGAAGATTGTGGAGCAGAAGTCGATTTTACGCAAGCTTATATCTGCAGGCACCCAGATTATTGGGATGAGCCATGATGAGAGCCGAGATGTTGAATCCATAACTGACGAAGCCGAGAGGCTGATCTTCAGCGTTGCACAGCGCAAAATCGGCGAGTATTTCCAGCCTATTACCCCGCTGGTTATGCACACATGGGAATGGATCGATAAAAGATACCACGAAAAAGGCGAGGCATCGGGCGTGCCGACCGGCTTCACGAAGTTAGACCACATGACATCAGGCATGCAGCCCAACGATTTTATTATCATTGCCGGGCGTCCATCCATGGGTAAGACCTCGCTTGGCTTGGATATCGCTGTAAATGCAGCTACCAAGAGCAAGCAAACGGTAGCAGTTTTCAGCATGGAGATGTCTGCTGAGCAGCTTGTACAGAGAATGGTCTGCGCAAAAGCGCGAGCCAATGCGCACAGACTTAGGACAGGTTACTTCCAGGACGAAGAATGGGACAGGCTGGCGAGAGCTTCGAGTGAGCTTTGGGATGCCCCGATCTATATCGATGACACCACCGACATTACCTCTCTTGCGATGAGGGCCAAGTGCCGCAGACTCAAAGCCGAGCATGGATTGGGGCTTATAATAGTTGATTACCTGCAGCTTATGAGGTCTCACAGGAATATCGAGAACCGCGTGCAGGAAATCTCAGAGATCGCTCGTGGCCTCAAGAGCCTGGCGCGTGAGATGGCCGTGCCGGTCGTTGCCCTCTCGCAGCTCAGCCGTGCGGTGGAAAGGCGCGAAGACAAGCGTCCGATGCTATCAGACCTCAGAGAATCGGGATCCATCGAAGCGGAAGCCGATATGGTTATGATGCTTTATAGGGCTAATTATTACAACGTCAAGGAAGTTGAAGACACAGAAGCGATTAGTGGCCGCGACGGTTCCCATTTCGATCCTGACAAAAGACCCGAGATCACAGACGTCATAATAGCTAAGCACAGAAACGGCCCAACCGGCAACGTGAAAATTGGGTTTGTTCGCGAGTTTGCTTCGTTTGTGAACCTGGCAGAGGGATATGAAGAGTAGTTTTGAGTTTTGAGTTTTGAGTTTTGAGTTCTAAGTTCTAAGTTTTGTTCGGGCGGAATCTCTGATCCGCCCGTGTCGACCGTCAAGCATCTAGAGGAGAGTTGCCATCCGGCTATCGAACCATCAAACCATCCAACACTTTTTGACCCATATAATCCGGAGGATATATTGAAATTACTCATTGTTGGAAGCGGCGGGCGCGAGCATACGCTTGCGTGGAAGATCGCTCAGAGTGACAAAGTAACCAAAATCTACGCGCTGCCTGGCAATGCCGGAATGTCTGCCATTACCGAGCGTGTGAATATGAGCGTGATGGATATAAACGGCATCGCGGATTTCGCGGAACGTGAAAAGATCGATCTAACGGTGATAGGTCCTGAATCGCCGCTTATTGTCGGCCTTACTGACGAGCTTGAGAAACGTGGGCTGAAGGTTTTCGGCCCTGGCAAAGACGCCGCTCAGATGGAAGGAAGCAAAATATTCGCCAAGCGGCTGATGCTGGATAACCGCGTTCCAACCGCGGGATTTGAGGAATTTGACGACGCTGCCAAGGCTTGTGATTTCATTGAGTCTATCGCATCCAAAAGCGGCGACCCGATTGTGGTGAAAGCCGATGGCGAGGCTGCGGGTAAGGGCGTATTCATCTGCAAAACCAAAAAGGCCGCGCTTGATGCGATAGATACCATTATGAACCAGAAGGCTTTTGGCGAATCTGGAAACAGAGTAGTTATTGAAGAGTTTTTGGATGGTCAGGAAGCATCTTTCATGTGCTTTGTGGACGGAGAAAAGTTTGTGCCGATGATCCCCGCGCAAGATTATAAACGGGCCTGTGACAACGACGAAGGCCCAAACACAGGCGGCATGGGCTGTTATTCTCCGGTTCCGGTTGTTACTGCGGAAGTGAGTAAGTTTGTCATAGATTTCATAGTCAAACCTACACTAAAAGCGCTCAAAAACATGGGCATTTACTACAAAGGTGTGCTCTATGTAGGCTTGGCGCTGACCAGCAGGGGGCCAAAAGTTGTGGAGTTTAACGCCCGATTCGGCGACCACGAAACCCAGGTTGTGCTGCCGCTTTTGAAGACCGATCTGGTTGATATTCTGCTCGCATGCGCCGAAGGACGGCTCGACACCATCGATGTTAACTGGTACAATAGAAGCGCTGTTTGCGTGGTGATGGCATCGGGCGGATATCCGGGCGATTATGAAAAAGGCAAGGTCATTACAGGCCTTGACGAAGCCGAAAAGGCCGGAGCAATGGTCTTCCACGCAGGCACAGCAACCAAAGACGGCGAGTGCGTTACCGCCGGAGGCAGAGTGTTGGGCGTGACTGCTGTCGGTAACACATATCAAGAGTGCATCGACAAGGCTTACGCTGGAGTGAGGCTGATTCACTTCGACGGCGCGCATTACAGAAATGATATCGGAGCAAGACTATTATGATTGGTAAAGTTGCAATAGTTATGGGAAGTAAGGCCGACGCGGACGTCATGAAAGGCGCGGCTGAAATGCTTGAGCAGTTTGGCATTGAAAGCCAGACATTTGTGATTTCAGCTCATCGCACCCCCCAGGCGGCGATTGATTTCGCCACAAAGGCGGAAGAAAACGGCTTTGAGGTTATCATCGCCGGCGCAGGAATGGCCGCGCACCTGCCAGGGGTATTGGCAGCAATCACTCCATTACCCGTCATCGGAGTCCCAATGAGATCAGCAGCGCTCAACGGCATGGATTCACTATATGCGATTGTTCAGATGCCGACGGGAATTCCCGTGGCCACAGTTGCAATAGACGGCGCCAAGAACGCAGGAATACTCGCTGCGCAGATTCTAAGCGTAAAGTATCCGGAGCTTAGAGCCGCCGTAAAAGCGCACAAGGAGAAACTCGCAAGCGCCGGAGCCGTAAGGTTAGCTTAGATTTCTGACTTTTTGACCTTTTGACCCTTTCGGGTTTTCGGCCTTTCGCGTTTTCGTGATAAAAATTAGACTGAGGATTTTCGATGTTAAGTAGATATTCAAATCCAAAAATGAGCGCCATTTGGAGTGAGGAAAACAAGTTCCAGAGCTGGCTTGATGTTGAGATTGCCGTGTGCGAGGCGCAGGAGAAGTTTGGCAAGATACCTGCGGGGACCTCTGCGAAGATCAAGGCTGGGGCGAAGTTTTCGGTCGAGCGGATCGAAGAAATCGAAAAAGAGACCGCGCATGACCTTGTCGCGTTCTGTAAAAATGTGACTGAGCGCCTCGGTGACGAGGGTCGCTACCTGCATTACGGCGTCACCAGTTATGATATTGAAGATACCGCCACCGCGCTTCGTATGCGCCAGGCGGCTGATCTGATTATAGAAGACCTCGAAGGGCTGCTGGTTGCTATCGCGAAGCTCGCCAAAGCGCACAAAATGACCCCGATGATCGGGCGCACCCATGGCGTGCAGGCTGAACCTATCACTTTTGGCTTTAAGATGGCCGTATGGTATTCCGAAGCCCAGCGAGACCTTGAGCGAATGAAAGCCGCGCGTGAGGCCATCAGCTATGGCAAGATTTCTGGCGCAGTGGGCATTTTCGGCAACATCGGCCCGGAGCAGGAAGAGTTCGTTTGCGATAGGCTCGGCCTGAAAGCCGCGCCGGTTTCCACCCAGATCATTCAGCGCGACAGGCATGCGCAGTTTATGGTCACACTTGCGATGATCGCATCCAGCCTCGAAAACTTCGCCACTGAGATGCGAAACCTCCAGCGAACCGAGATTTTAGAGGTGCAGGAGATGTTCCTGCCGGGCCAGCGCGGGTCGTCTGCGATGCCCCACAAGCGCAACCCGTGGCGATTCGAGAGCATCTGCGGCCTCGCGAGAGTGGTGCGGTCAAACGCTCAGCCCGCGATGGAGAACATAGTCTCCTGGCACGAGCGCGACCTCACAAACTCCGCCGCCGAGCGAATAATCATCCCCGACAGCTGCATGGCGGTGGATTTCATGCTGCAATCGCTCACAAAGCTGCTTGATCGGCTCGAGGTAAACACCGGCAACATGCAGCGCAATCTCGAGATGATGGGCCAGCTTGTTTTCAGCGAGCACGTGCTCCTTGCGCTGGTTCAGAAAGGCCTGACCCGCGACGAAGGCTACAAAGCCTGCCAGCGAAACGCAGCCAAATGCTGGGACAAAGACATCCCCTTCCGCGCAGCGCTGGAATCTGACGAGGAAGTAACATCGCTGCTTTCAAAAGAAGAATTGGACGAATGCTTTAATTTAGAGCACCATTTTAAGAATGTTGATAAGATTTTTGAGAGATTAGGGCTGGACTGACGCAATCGCGAGAGAGCGAGGAAAACAATGCCGAGCAAAACAACAGTGATGAAAGCCTTATGCATCCTAGCTCTAATTGGTTCATCAGGGTTTATCTGGTGGGTCAGCTTCGGCTGGGGAGGCGGACTCGGCTGGCCTTTCTTTGCTGGCTACACGGCCATTTGCAGCCTCTTTTTGATTCCTCTGGCTTTAGCAGGTTTCAAGAGGAAAGGCTGGCTGGTGTTCAGCATTTTTATATTGTCTGTGGTTATTCTGGGCGCGGTTCCGTGGACGCCGCGCGAACATTTCCTACAGTATTTCAATAGAATCAAGCCAGGAATGACCGCTAGCCAGGTAGATTCATTGATGGAGCATCATTACCTTGAGAAACACATCTACAAGATAACCAAAGACTACAACAAAGACTATCTGCCAGAGAATGTAAAGAACGCAGACCAGGCGGCAAGTTATCGTCACAGTGATGATGGCGCATATAATGCTGACATCGGTGAGATTTATTATAGGAACGGACGCGTTTTGAACACCAGGTTCTTGCCGGATTAACCAGTCCCAAAACTTTTTGACTTTTTGACTTTAAACTTTTTGACTTTCGTAATCTGAAAGCTGATAGCTAAAAAAAGGAACCAAAAATGGCCAAAGCAAATGTGTATGTAACTCTAAAACCGGCCCTGCTGGATGCGCAGGGTAAGGTGGTGCAGGGGGCACTTGAGAACCTTGGGTTCGGCAACGTTGAGAGCGTCCGAATTGGCAAGTATATCGAGATCGAGTTCAATGACGGCGAGAACATTGAGCAGGGCGTTGAAGAGATGTGCCAGAAGCTTCTCGCTAATCCAAACACTGAAAATTATCGGTTTGAGATTGTGAAATAGATAATCCGTAAGGCAGGTGTTAAATGATGGCAATCGAGAGAAATCGTTCTGATCGGAGACTTCGCGTGGTGAAGGCAAAGAGTCATCTAACGAGGGAGTATATTGAAGAGTGCAAAGCTCTTCAAGAGAAGATTCTCAAAAGACGAAATGGTGAGCTTCTTCCCAGTAGTGTCGATGATATAAGGGCTATGCGAAACGGTGAACTTCGATGACATCTGAGATTTGCGTTGATGCGAATCTGGCTGTAATCTGGTATGTGCCGGAACCCTGGCGAGAACAGACAGTCGGGCTTCTAGACGAGTGCTTGACCCACAATATACGAATCATTGCGCCTGATTGCATATTTGCCGAAGCGGCTTCTGCGATTAGACGCAAAGTCTACCGCGGACTTCTTGAGGCTGATGAAGGACACGTTGCCATATCTCTGCTAGCGGGGTTTCCGATTGACTCGGTAGACGTGCGCACCCTCTACAACGAAGCTTGGAAGATTGCAGCAGCACATAATCTTCCTACTCTGTATGATGCATATTATTTAGCGCTTGCCATGCTACGCAAATGTGATTTTTGGACGGCTGACGAGCGGTTCTACAACTCGATTTCATCGATTTCAGGACTGACTTGTGTAAAATACATAAAAGACTATCTTCCGGGCATTCTGGAACAGTAACAATGACATTGAGGCAAACAATCTAATGAAATTCGGAGTAGTCCAATTCCCCGGTTCAAACTGCGATCAGGACGCTTATTATGCCGTGCGCGATGTCCTTAAGCAGCCGGTGGAATATATCTGGCACCAATCGACCGATGTGAGCGGCTTTGACTGCATCATTCTGCCGGGCGGGTTCAGCTATGGCGATTATCTGCGCACGGGCGCGGTTGCCAAGTTCAGCCCGGTTATGAATGCCGTGCAAGAGTTCGCAGCAAACGGCGGCAAGCTTATCGGAATATGCAACGGGTTCCAGATATTATGCGAATCGGGCCTGCTTCCCGGCGCGCTGATTGCGAATAACGGCCTGCGCTTCATCTGCAAATATGTGAATGTGCGCGTGGAGAACAACACATCTGCTTTTTCGCACAAATGCTCTAAGGGGCAGGCGCTTTCTATGCCGATTGCGCACCACGGCGGCAACTACTATGCAGACGCAGATACCATTAAAGAGCTTGAGGATAATAATCGGGTCCTGCTGCGCTATTGCGATGAGCGCGGCAATGTAAACGACTCGTCCAACCCCAACGGCTCCATCAATAACATCGCCGGAATTATCAACGCCAAAGGCAATATTGCCGGTATGATGCCCCACCCCGAGCGCGCCATGGAAGCATGCCTCGGCGGCACGGATGGAAAGTTGATTTTGCAGTCGATTGTTGAGAGACTTCATTAGCTGTCAGCAGTCAGCGATCAGCCGTCAGGGATTTGGCGCTGCTGATTGCTGAAGGCTGAGAGCTGATAGCTGAAAACAGAGGAATATATGCCAATCACAAATACCGAACCCATCGATCCGAAAGTTTACCGAGAGATGGGGCTGAGCGATGAAGAATACAAGAGTGTAACCGAGGCGCTCGGTCGGCATCCCACCTATACCGAAGTTGGGATGTATGCGGTTATGTGGAGCGAGCACTGCGGATATAAATATTCACGCCCGATCCTGCGGTATTTCAGCAAATATAAAGAAGCCATAGACGGCGCTGGCCTTGAGAACGCCGGTATTATAGACATCGGCGGCGGCCTGGGGGTCGTTTTCAAGATTGAGAGCCATAATCACCCGTCAGCAGTTGAGCCTTTCCAGGGCGCTGCGACCGGCATCGGAGGCATCCTGCGTGATATCTTCACGATGGGCGCCAGACCAATTGCGTGCTTGAACAGCCTGCGGTTCGGCAGCCTCGATGATGCGCGAACCAGATATCTCTTCGAGCACGTTGTTGGCGGAATCGCGTTCTACGGCAACTGCGTTGGCGTGCCTACGGTTGGCGGCGAAGTCTATTTTGAAGACTGCTACGCGGGCAATCCGCTTCTGAACGCGATGGCCATCGGCGTTCTCAAGCATGATGATATTGCTTATGCTAAAGCCGAAGGCGTTGGAAACCCGGTAATGATCGTTGGTTCCAGAACGGGCCGCGATGGTATCCACGGCGCAACATTCGCATCGGTCGAGCTTACAGAAGAGTCTGAAAATAGAAAATCGAACGTGCAGATGGGTGACCCGTTCTGCGAGAAGCTTCTTATCGAAGCCACTCTTGAGGCGCTCAAGACAGGATTTATCACGGGTATTCAGGACATGGGCGCGGCGGGCATCACCTGCTCCACCTGCGAGACCTCAGCCAAAGCGGGCACGGGTATGACCATTGACGTCCGCAAGGTCCCCGTTCGCGAAACCGGAATGAGCGCTTATGAGATCATGCTCAGCGAATCGCAGGAAAGAATGCTTGCGATAGTCAAAAAGGGCCGCGAGACCGAAGTTGCAAACGTCTTCAAAAAGTGGGGGCTGCAGGCGGTTGTGGTCGGCAAAGTTACCGATGACGGCCTTGTGCATGTATATGATAATGGTGAGCTGGTTGCCCAAGTTCCGGCAAAATCCCTCGCCGATGATGCACCTACCTATTATCTCAAGACCTCAGAACCCGCATACCTCAAAGATGTTCAAAACTATGATCTTTCGAGCATCCCTGAGCCAACAGATTATAACGAAGCGCTTATCAAGCTCATGACCTGCTCATCAATCGCGAGCAAGGAATGGGTCTATGAGCAATACGACCACATGGTGCAGACAAACACTATAATCCTGCCTGGCTCCGATGCCGCTGTGCTCCGCATTAGGGAAACAACAAAAGCCATTGCTGTCACAACAGACTGCAACGGTCGATATTGCTATCTTGACCCTTTCAACGGCGCTCAAATAGCTGTGGCCGAGGCCGCCAGAAACCTGGCATGCTCCGGCGCAAGACCCATTGGGGTGACAGACTGCCTCAATTTTGGTAATCCCGAGAAACCCGAGGCGTTCTGGCAGTTCGAGCAGTGCGTCAAGGGTATGGCCGAGGCTTGCGATTTCTTCGGCGCGCCTGTCGTGAGCGGAAACGTGAGTTTCTACAATGAAACCCCCGAGATGTCCATCTACCCCACCCCTACGGTCGGTATGCTTGGCTTAATCGAAAACGCTGAAAAACGCTGCACATCAAATTTCAAGAACACTGGCGATGTGATCGCATTGATCTCATCCACATGCGAGCCTGATTCGCTCGCCGGAAGCGAGTATCTGAACACAATCCATGGCCTGGCAGTCGGCAAGCCGCCGGCATTGGATATGGATCGTGAAAAGCGGGTGCATGAAGTAGTCATTCGCGCTATTGAAAACGGGCTGCTCAGTTCGGCCCACGACTGCGCCGACGGCGGCATGGCCGTCACCCTCGCTGAAAGCTGCATACTTGGTAAGATTGGCGCTGATGTATCAATGAGCGATTGCTGCTCAAATGCCGCTGCGCTATTTGCCGAAACACAGTCAAGGATTGTTGTCTCATTGCCGGATGATGGCCTTGGGGCGCTCAAAGCTATCGCCGATGAACTCATGGTCAATTGCACCGAGCTGGGCAAAGTCGGCGGAAGCAAATTATCTGTTATAATAAATGATGTCGAAGTGATCAGCCTGGATGTAGACGAGCTCGAAGCCGGCTGGCGCACCTCCATCGGCGACAAGATGAAAGAATCGGGGATTTAATGGCCGACATAGACAGACCGGAAATATCGGAAGAGTGTGGAGTATTCGGAGTAGTTGCTCCCGGTGAAGATGTAGCCCGTATTGCTTTCTTCGGGCTTTTCTCGCTGCAGCACAGAGGACAAGAAAGCGCGGGCATTGCTGTAACTGATGGTCAGAAGATCAGAATGCACCGCGATATGGGTCTTGTAACTCAGATATTCCAGGAAGAAACCCTGTCATCGTTGACCGGCCATACTGCAATCGGACACACGCGATACTCAACCACAGGTTCGAGCATCCTGCGCAACGTGCAGCCTATGCGTTGTGATAGCAAGTTTGGAGAGGTCGCGCTCGCTCATAATGGCGACCTCATAAACTCCGCAACGCTGCGCGAGGAAATGACCGCGCAAGGCGTCGAGTTCGAGACAACAAACGACAGCGAAGTCATCATCCAGATCATAGCCAACTCTAAAGCGGCAACCATAGAAGATGCCATCAAAGAGGCAATGACCGAAATCCGCGGCGCATACGCCGTATTGGTTATGACAAAAGACAAGCTGATAGCGTTTAGAGACCCTTACGGGATCCGTCCGCTGAGCATAGGCAAGCTCAATGGCAATCATTATGTATTGGCTTCGGAAACTTGCGCATTGAACACAATCGGCGCACAATTCATCCGAGAGGTTGAGCCCGGCGAATTGGTGATTGTCGATGAGAATGGCCTTCGCGAGATGCAGGCGGTCCCAGTATGCGGACATGCGCTGTGTGTCTTCGAATACGTCTATTTCGCAAGGCCCGACAGCCAAATGTATGGCAAAACAATCCATGAAGCCCGCAGAAGAATGGGGCATGAGCTTGCAAAAGAGCATCCGGCCCGTGGCGCGCACATCGTTTTCCCTATCCCCAACACCGGCACCCCCGCAGCAATCGGTTTCGCCGAGGGCTCGCGCATTCCTTATGCAGAAGGCGTTATCAAGAACCACTACATCCACCGCACATTTATAGCGCCCGATCAAAGAATGCGCGAGATGGGCGTGCGTATGAAATTGACTCCTTTGAAGGAGACTCTTGCAGGACGGCGAGTGGTGATGGTGGACGACAGCATCGTGCGTGGAACCACCATCGGCAAACAGATCAAGATGATCCGTGAGGCGGGAGCGGTGGAGGTGCATGTGCGCATTTCCTCGCCGCCATACAGGCATCCGTGCTTCTATGGCATTGATACAGCCAACCAAAACGAGCTAATCGCGGCAAATATGAACGTTGAAGAAATTAGAAGACACATTGGCGCGGACAGCCTCGGCTACCTCAGCCTGGCGGGACTTGTGCGGGCGATCGGTGTGAAGAAAGACAAGCTCTGCTGCGCCTGCCTCGACGGAAAATACCCGATTGATATATCCAAAGAGGCGAAACTGAGCAAGTTTGTTTTTGAAGAAAAAGAGCCGGTAGCGAGCGCTAATGAATAGAATTCAGAGTTTGGGGCTCAGTAATCGGGCTTTCTGAAAGAAAACGAGGGACTATATGATAGACGATAGCGCAACATATAAAGCGGCCGGTGTAGATATAGAAGCCGGTGAAGAAGCCGTTCAGAGAATGAAGCAGCACGTGCAATCGACCTACAACGAACATGTGCTCACAGATATCGGCACATTTGGCGGAATGTTCCGGCTGAGCCTGGGTGATATGACTGATCCGGTGCTGGTATCAAGTATCGATAGCGTTGGGACTAAGGTTAAAATAGCCTCGATGATGGACAAATACGACACCATCGGCATGGATATGGTCAACCACTGTTGCAACGACATATTGGTGCAGGGCGCAAAGCCATTAATGTTCCTGGATTATTTTGCCACCAGCAAGCTTTCACCAAGGATAGTCGAGCAGGTTGTTAAAGGGATGTCCGAGGCATGCAGGGAAGCAGGATGTGTGCTCATTGGCGGAGAAACCGCCGAGATGCCCGGTGTCTACCTTGAAGGCGAATTCGATATCGCTGGATGTATTGTCGGTATAGTCGATAGGCCTAAAATTATTGATGGCTCAAAAGTGCAGCCTGGCGACGTAGTTATCGGGCTGGCGTCATCTGGCCTGCACACAAACGGTTATTCACTCGTCCGAAAAGTTCTCTTCGCAGACTGCGGCTACAAGATCGACCAATTCGTGCCTGAACTTGGCGGGGTGCTGGGTGAAGCGCTGCTCACACCGCATCGCAACTATGTAAAGCCTGTGATGGCTGTGATGGAAGATTTTGAAGTTCACGCGATAGCACATCTTACCGGCGGCAGTTTCTATAGCAATATCCCCAGAGTATTGCCTCTGGACTGCCAGGTGAGCGTGGAAAGACGTTCCTGGGGCGTGCCGCCGATCTTCCATCTAATTCAGGAAAAGGGCCACATCGACCCCATCGAGATGCACCGCACTTTCAACATGGGCATAGGTCTCGTGCTGATCGTTGCCAAGGAAGTGGCAATGGATGTCGTGGCCAAGCTTGAAGCGCTCGGTGAGACCGCATCAATCATCGGTGAAGTTCACAAGGGCGGGCGCGAGGTTAACGTTATATGAGCAAATCCCCTATCAGGATCGCGGTGATGGTTTCGGGACAAGGCCGCGGGACAAATATGCAGGCTATAATAGATGCCTGCGCATCTGGCAAGATAAACGGTAAGGTTGGCCTGGTGTTGGGCGTGAAAAATGATGCCCCGGCCATGGAAAAAGCCCGCAGCCAAGGCATATCCACACTTGCCCTATCTCCGAAGGCCTTTGATACTAACGATGAGTATAACGCTGCCATCCTGAAGGCGCTCAATGATAATAGCATCGATCTGATATGCCTTGCGGGATATATGCGAGTGCTTGGTCAAAATATTATAGATGAGTATCGCAACAGGATCATGAATGTCCATCCCGCCTTGATCCCCTCGTTCTGCGGCAGGGGCATGTATGGTCACCACGTTCATGAGGCGGTCATTGCACGCGGTGTGAAGTATAGCGGAGCGACTGTCCATTTCGTGGACGAAGAATACGACACCGGTCCAATTATCGAGCAATCGATTGTTCCAATCGAGGAAATTGACACTGCCGAATCCCTCGCTGCTAAAGTGCTCATCCATGAGCATAAGGCCTACACAGACGCCATCGCTCTTTTCGCCGATGGCAAGATCGAGGTAGTCGGGCGCAAGGTGAGGATAGGGTAAAGTTTTGGGTAATCATCCTAAGACCTAAGACCTAGAACCTAAGACCTAAAAAAATGAACTCTCTTCTGATCATCAATCCCACATCAGGCCAGGGAAAGGCTGCGAGAGAGAAGCGCAGGCTGCTGGAATTCGTCTCCAATATGCCCCATATCCAGGTCGCAACGCCCGATTCAGCCCAAGACACTATCAGATTAGCCCAAAGCGCCGCTAAAAATGGCTTCGGCCGTGTAATTGCTGCAGGCGGCGACGGCACCATCAATTGCATCGTGAACGGCATCGGAGAATCGGGGATGCCAATCGGAATAATCCCCCTTGGCACAGCCAACGTCCTCGCGCACGACCTCGCAATACCGCTAAACAACGTCTCCGCCGCATTGGAAATAATCGAAGCCAATAATGTGCGCAGCGTGGACCTTGGCAAAGCGGGCGATAGACATTTTGTGCTCATGACCGGGTTCGGATTTGATGCCGAGGTAGTTCATAGCGTAGACCCCATTGCTAAAGACATATTCGGCTCAATGGCGTATTTGGGTTCTTATATTTCGCAGATGATGACCTATCCATCGGCTCACTTTGAACTCACATTCGATAACGGCCCCACATACAAAGCTGACGCCTACGCCGTTGTGATTGCGAACTGCGGCACGTATGCCTACAATCTGCAAATTGCCCCTCAGGCAGTATTCGACGACGGCTTATTGGATATTATTATCTTCGAAACAGGCCCGGGAGCGAAATTCAGATTCTTTGGGCAGGCATGGGAAGTGTTTTTCCAGAAACAAATCAGCGACCCAAACACAACCTACTTCAAAAGCTCCAGCGTAATAGTCAAATCCAACCCGCTCGTCAAGATGCAGGTGGATGGCGATGTATGCGGCGAAAGCGGCCTCAAAGTTGAAGTCATCCGCAAAGCGCTTAATATTATAGCGCCTTGAGGGAGTTGGATGGTTTGATGGTCCGATGGTTTGATGGTCCGATGGTCTGATGGTTGGATGGTCTGATGGTCTGATGGTTGGATGGTTTGATGGCCTGATAGCTTTTCCCGCTTCGCCATCCTGAGCGTTTCCCGCTTCGCCATCCTGAGCCCCCCGTTTCGCCATCCTGAGGCTCTCGAAGGATGAGCAGCATGATAACCCTCCAGACTAAGTCTTTCTCCTCCCCTTTCGCGGAATCAGCGCACATCCATGCTTTTTGAATCGCTGAACCGCTGAATTGTAAGATTTCGCTGAAGGGAAGGGTTCATCTCCCTCATTCCGTTCCGCGTCCTCATCCCTATTCTGCGCCTCAGCGATTCTAAACCAGCAGGGGGCTAGCGCCCCCTACAACCCCCGTCAAACGGCTACACAGCCAAAGTGCAAACTGAAATACCAAGGCGAGCTAGCGGGCAATGCGGAACCCGACGCCGAGGTTATAGAAGTCCGGGCCGTAGCCGCTGACGCGGTAGGCGCACCGGGAGTAGAGGTCGGAGTAGCCCCAACCACCGCCCCGTTCGACACGACAGCTGCCACTTACAGGCCCCTGCGGGTCGTTTGACGGGCTTACAGAATAGTAACTGCTCTGGTACCAGTCCTTGCACCATTCCCACACATT
>JAPLCU010000178.1 GCA_026392045.1 Armatimonadota bacterium | reverse complement strand
TGACTCGGGCAAGCTGCTGGATGCCTTCGTCTATGCGGACGACATGCTCCAGCGCTTCAATGCAGATTATGGCGTCGAAACTGTTGTCTTCAAAAGGCATCGCGAGGATTCCAGCCTGCGTTGTGTTGATGCCGCTCGGAATGTGCTTGAGCATCTCAGATGAGATGTCCATGGCTGTGATTTCGGCCCTTGGGTAGAGTTTCTTGAGAATTGTTGAATACCTGCCCTTGCCACAGCCTGCGTCCAGGACGCGCTTGCCGTTTAAGTCTCCAAGTTTATTAATCACGGCCTGCACTCTGCCGTCTGATACGTCTATGCTGTTGTCGTAAATCTGGACTGTCTGATCAAAATGTGCAGAAATCTGCCTTTGGCAAGCTTCGATGGTATATTTTGCAGCCCATGAAATCTCTTCTGATGGGAAGTATTCCGCGCCCACTCCGTAAGATCCGAAGAAGCCGCCGCTGGGGTTTTGTATCAGCTCCAGGAAAGACATCGCCGCGTCTGCGCGCTTCGTTTCGCCGAGCATATACCAAACCTGCGCGAGCTGTGCAAGGCCAGTCGAGCATATCCAGTTAACATTGCTGTAACCAGGCACCGCGCCGGATGGCTGCTGGAATCTTGCCGCAGATGCCATGCCCAGTTTTGCTTCACGCTCACATCCAAGCTCCATGAGCGCTTCCTGAATATAGGAATAGAAGTGCGAGAGCGAATTCGGCTGCGTAAAATCTGTAATATTGGTGTTCTTGAGATAGTAATCCAGACTCTTATTCACGAATTGCAGGTATTTTGGCTCGTTTAGTAGTTCGCCAACTCGGCGCATTGGAGAGAGCACATAGATATGTATCGCTTCGTTGACTGCGCCTCTGGCGCCAAGGCTCCATGCGCTGCCTGACGGAACGAGCAATCGACCTGTGCTTGGATCGGCTGTGGCGATTACCCAGTCGCAGGCTGCGCGGAGATTCTTCTCAAGTTCCGGTTTGACCTTGAGAATAGATGCCCATCCGCGGATGACCTGGCCCGTGTCGAAGACGTAGCTCGCGTTGTCGCCTCCTCCTCCGAAAGAGCCGTCCTTCTTTTGTATAGTGGTGAGCCAGTTGGCGAATGCTTCGGCCTTTTCGTGCTCACCGATACTCAGGAGAGTGGGAATGTAGTAACCTGTCACTTCAGGGTAGCTCGTTCGCTGCCGTGAAGTGATTGTGATCCCTTCCCCCGGAATGTAGTTGTTTTTGATCCATTGAATGCACTTCTCCATCATTGATGGGTTTACACCGGCGAGTTGGGACTCCATAGTTTTGGAAAGAGTTTGAGCCTCAGTAGTCATCCTATTGCACCTGTATCTAATCTTAATTGGCTGTTATTCTTACTAGCTTATTAAGATTATTGGTAAATAATTGCTCAGACTTTAGAGCAGATGAGGTATAATGGCGGCTGATGGCAGGGTGGGGGCTTTTTTTATCACGGAAGCACGGAAATCGGGAAACACGGAAGGAATGAATATTTTCTGTGATTCCTAAATTCCATGTTTCCGTGATTGCATTTTATGGCGTTAAGCTATACTTTTTAAAGCTTTGCTAGCTGCTTTTTGCTGATTTTTTTTGTTTTAGGCTGCGCCTCTATATACATATAGATGCTGAAATCTCCTACGAGGGTATCCGCTTCGAGGCACCCTCGCTCTTTGGCCGAGTTTGAATATACCATCCTCGGCGGAGTCATGCTGGAGAAGTAACAGTCAGGCTCGCGCTTGAAGACTCTGCACCGCGGTTCGGATTTCTCCTGCGCGAGCTTGTCGCTGGTCATAGCTCGCAGTTTTGGAACAGCAGTGAAGCTGACCATATCCACGCAGTCTTGATTATCCGCCAGTATCTCGTCCAGATTGATCAGGTCTTCCCAATTATAGGTCTCACCGGGGTTGATCTCCCAGACGTAATCGCCAGTGGCCATCTTCATGTAAGCGTTGCTTTGTTCGGTCTTGTCAGCCCATTTGCCACGCACCACACTCATCTTATTGTCAGGATCAGGGAATTCCTGAATCATTTTGATAGCCTTGTCGCCTGAAGTCTTAGAGGCGCAATCTCCTACAGGTCCTTCGAGGACAATAATTTCGTGGGCGATATCATATATCGATTTCAAGGCAGATTCTATAGGCTCATTGGCGTTTGAGACCATTATGCCGAACGAGTATTTGAGTTTCGGCTGAAATTTCGTCTGTTTAGCCAAAATATGCTGCATGGGAGCGGGAGCATCCAGTTCAGCAGCTTCGCTGAACTGGGACATATCCATGCCGCTAAACGCTTCATCGCTTATGGTTTGCAGCAGTTCCCCGATAATTTGAACCAGTTCTTCATCTTTCGGGCAGTGTGTAATCATCATCTGGCAGGTCTCGATGGCCTCTTCGTATTGTGCGAAATGCACCTGTACGCTGACAAGATTCTTGCCGATGTCGGAATTTTGCGGTTCCAGGCGATACGCGGTATCAAAATAACGCAGCGCGTCTTCATGCCGGTCTCTGCTGAAGTAGACGATACCAAGCAAGTTATGCGCCTCTGCAAAATTCGGGTTGTCTCTGATAATCGCTCTGGCCAGCTCTTCGGCTGTGTTTTCGTGTCCGCGCTCGGCGAGTTCGCCGGCGATGTCTATGAGCGTCTGTTGATTTCCTTGAGCATGGTTGATACGCATAGCCACTTCGCTCAGCCATTGCGGGGTTGCCTCTTTGCCTTTATCGAAAAATTTTGATTCCATAGTCTCCTCAATCACCTCTTCTTGCGTTGGTTGTGCGGCTTCGTCCTTCGAGAGTCTCAGGATGGCATCAGGATAAGCGCTTCGCGAGTTTTGAATTATGAGTTCTGAATTATGAATTGGGGAAGGGACGGGCGGATCAGAGATTCCGCCCGAACATGCAGGCTCAGCGGGAGCTTCGCCCTCCCATTGGGCAATGCCTTTGGCTATGTCCGCATCGTCCGGGTATGATGTTAAGAGTCTATTGTAGATTTCCAGCGCTTCTTCTCTGCGGTCGAGTCCAACCAGTATTTGCGCCAAATTCTTGTTGACATTTAAGTTGGTCGGTTCTAATATGCTGGCTGCTTCGAGCATTCTGTATGCATCCATCGGCTTGTTTTTGGTGGAGCTAATCACCGCAAGGAGATTCAAAGCATTCGCTATGTTGGCGCTTCGCTCTATAGAAAGGCGCGCGAGGATTTCAGCCTGCTGATAATCACCTGCATGAATGCTGGTCTCGGCGTGAGCAACCAGCATTTCATCAGGGACATCCGCCACATTCTTCATGAGCGGCTTTCGCCAGATGTCCGTGGTCGGAGGGATGTCAGTCTTAGAAGCAAGATAGTTGGCATTGCGTTTGTAGTCCCATTCCTTAAGAAGCACTGTTCTGATGGGGTCATATTCTGCATGGTCAGCGTTACCGAGCATTAAAAAGCCGTTGGGCTTAATCACCCGCATCGCATGCGCTGCGCAAAGAATGTTGTGTTGACCGTCGATGAGCGCCAGATCGAAGTATTCATCAGGAAACTCGTTGCAGACCTCGGCGTAGGGCGCTTTTTCCAGGCGCATTTCAACATCGCCCGATACCTTGCTTTTGACGGCCTGATATAGATCGGCGTCATGCTCCACGCTCACGAGTCTGCATGCAGGGGAGTTTATTTTGCCCGAGAACCATAAGGTCGATCCGCCGCATCCGAATTCCAGAATCTTGACATCATCATTGCTTTCGATGATGTTCTCCAGTAAACTGACCGATTCCGGAGTCAGGGACGGTGTTTCTCTAATTTCCACCTTGTAATCCTCCATCTTCTTTATATAGGTATCCAAACGACTCGTGTGTGTTGCCGACCAATTGCAGTATGCGTCCGGCGTATTGGGAACATTGGATTAGATTTCCTATTTCAATAAAGTATCGGCAGAAATTGCAAAAGATTTTAGGTGAAAAAAAGCGGAAAGTGTGGAATGTGCGAAATACGGTGAGTCTTGGGCTTATTGGGAGCAGATGTGCGTAGTTGTTTGCAGCCCCTGATGGGGGTCTGCATAAATATGACACAGCGCTGCGGCGCGATTTTATGGTTCTTGAGCAAGCTTCCCGACGATAAACAGTCCCGAAGTATATGCCGTATTCGTCCCGACGCTATTCGTGCGGGAGATCGCTCAGCGCCTGTGCAACAACTTCAACATTGGTATCACGAGCCGCGTTTACATTCTCAGCCCTGATCTGTTCAAGTAGTTCCTTGCGGTGAACCGGTATTGTTCTTGGCGCTTCAATGCCCAGGCGCACCTGTTCTCCGTGTACTTCTATAATTAATACTTCTACATTATCGTTGATGACAATTGACTGTCCAACTTTGCGTGCCAGTACGAGCATTGTGAGTGCATCCTTTCACTCTGTTGTAAATTAAGCTGCTTTCACTGTAATCTTTTCCGTCTCCTGCCCAAATGTTTCATTGACAGCTACCAACGGGTGCCTGACGGGATACTGGCTGTCGGGCAAAATAACCTGCATTGCAGTCATTTCTTTGGTGTTGATGATAAGAGGCGCAGCAAGGTTTGCTGTGATCTCTTGTCCGCTGCCGGGAATGGTCACGATAACAAACGCATTAGCGTCGGCTTCATCTTTGAGGTTGAGCTTTTCGGCATCTGCATCAGAGATTGTGATTTCATATTCGTTGAAGAACTTAGACGGATCAACAACCACAAACGCAAGCGTAGCCTCCTGCGTTGACTGGAACCAGCGGAACTCAGTGTCGGGTCTATGCTCTACCACCACGAAACTCGTGTGATCTTCAAACCCAATAGGTCCCCTGTGCATTTTGATAACGGAACTCTCATTTACCTGGATTTCGCCAAATCGGCTTGTTTCAACTTTCATCTTTATTCCCTTCCTTACCGGCTCAAACTGGCCAGCGATAGATCAAGCATCCGTGTTGTTATTAACAACGCGGTCTGATACACGTTTTCTTGAGATTTCAAGTTGACTATGGCTTCAGGAAGATCACAATCCTCCGTATCGGATAGCATCTCCTTAAGCCGGTCTCTTGTATCTACAAGAGTTGTCTTTGCGCCTTCCATTCTGCCCAACCAGGAACCAATCTGAGCCTGTTTCGAGAGAACATTGTTATAATTGGCATCAATGTTCGTCAACTGCGAACTAATGGCTGTTACGTCTTTCGAGTTGATCGCATCCCGTAAGTTTTTAACCATAGTAAACACGTCAGTTGATCCTGGTCCGCCAGGCGCTCCGGCGCCTGTGTCAAAATTGAAGACCTGGTCACCCGGCACGTTGACCGGCAGCGCCACCCAGCTTAGCACTTGTGTTGTTCGCGTCCCATTGTTCCCCACATAAATGTAGGGCTGCAGAATCGGATCAGGCACTGGGCCTGGGTTTACTTGCACTGGCATGGTGGCTGTCGCAGTGCCGCTGAAAATGAACTGGTCTCCATGTTTTGTATTGGCAATATCAACCAATTGGCTCATGAATCCATTGAGCTCCGAAATATAAGTTTCTGTTGCGGTCCCAGTGTAGTCAGGAGTCGCGGCTTTCACGGTGAGGTCTCTTATTTTTCTGATTGTCTTCACCATGTCGCTCATTGCGTTTTCAGTCGCGTCCACCAGCGGCTTACTCACAGTGATATTATTGGCAAATTGGTTCACAGTATTTATACCAGATCTCAAAGTTAATGCACGATTTGTTCCCGGAACATCGTCCGAGGGCCGCAATATGCGTTTTCCACTCGCCGCATGGTTCTGCGCATCCATTAATTTGTTGCTGGCAGAGCTTGTAAACATAAGAGAGCTCTGTATCTGTTGACTAAGCGATGTTCTCATAATTTATTGCTTCCCTTCTGGGCTTTCCACTTTCCACTCTCCACTTTTAGTTGCTTCGGTATCCTGATGCCGAAGCTTTCGGGATTTAGTTGCTTCGGTATCCTGATGCCGAAGCTTTCGGGATTTCCATTCCGCCTAGTTGCTTCGGTATCCTGATGCCGAAGCTTTCGGGATTTCCATTCCGCCTGCGGCTGCATTCAAATCCCGAAAGACCTTAATTTATTGCTTCCCTTCTGGGCTTTCCGCTTTCCACTCTCCACTTTCCACTTTCTTATGAAATATTGACCAGGGCTTGGAGCATCTCATCCATGGCCGTCAATACCTTAGCGGCAGAATTGTAGGCCTGCTGGAACTTTATCATATTGGTCATTTCTTCATCCAGCGATACGCCTGACACTGCCTGCTGCTGCGTCACAAACTGCTCAACTGATAATTCCGCTGCTTTGGCCTGTGTAGAAGCGGTGGCGGCACTGCCGCCGATGTCGCCGATAAGAGCCCTGAATATCTGGTTGATAGTGAAACCGGTGGATGTCGGTTTGTCCTTGAGAGATGCGATCAACTGCGCATTGCCGCCGCTGCCCACGCCACTTTCATTGATGGTCAGCGTAGTTGGGTCATCGGCAATTGATGCGGCAATTCGCTCAGGATGTCCCACCACGCCCGGGTTCATCGGGTTCGGCGGATTGCCATCGAAATGCAGGGAAATATTAGCGGCAGTGGTGCCGGTTGGAAAATCTTCGAAGAAGTCTCCGCCCGCCATGCCATTGAGTCCTACACCAGCTCGATTTTGCTCGTTAACGGTCTTCACCAACTGTGAGGCCATCTCATCCATCTGGCGCAAATAGCCAGGAATTGTGGTGTCACGAATGTCCGTGATGGCCTTGAGCTCACCGCCGGTCAGAGCAATCGGTTCCGAGTCTCGCACCCACAGTATCTGTTGATTGCCGCTGATGTCCGGTGAGGTCTTGAGCTCGCTGATTTTGGTGCCCTGCACCAGGACGCTGCCGCCGATGCTTATGATGAAACTGTCTTTGCCCTCGCCATGCTGGTTGATCGCCACCTGTTTTGAGAGTTCCTGAACCAAAGCATCTCTGCGGTTCAATAAGTCGTTGACCGGCATCGCACCCGAGCTCAACGCGCCGATCTCATTGTTTAGACTCCCAATCTCATTAGCCATCAGATTGACCTGTTTCACTCGGTCAATTGCAGCGAGGTTGAGGTCTTTAATCATATCACCCATCTGCATGTAGGTGTAATTCATGCGTTGGCAGAGGGCGGATGTGTCTTCCAAGAGAGCGCTTCGGATAGGTATAGACTCAGGCGAAGTTGCCACTTTTTGCCAGGATGCCCAGAAGTTGTCCAGGTCGTTTTGCAGGCCCGTGTCACTGGGTTCGCCTATTGTGGCTTCAAGCTGGCTCATTGTTTTTTGTCTGTAGTTCCAGTTCGCGCCAGACTGTGTCGCCATGCGCAGACGGTTTTCGATGAGCGGTTCGCGAACACGTTCGATATCTCCGGAACCCACGCCTGTGCCGAACGCTGAGCTGCCTATAGGGGACGCTTCCTGAGAGGCAGCCAACACAGAGCCTTCCACAAGCACCATTCTCTGGCGCTTATAGGTAGGGTCATTTGCGTTGGCTATATTGTAGCCTAACACATCCATGGCCCTTCTCTGTGCAGCCAATGCTGACTGGGCTATACTGATTCCAAAAAACGTACCGGCCATCTTATCCTTTTTCGCTCCGTTTACGATCTTAGCATCCGGGAACAGATTTCCCGGACGATCTTGACGATCTTGACGATCTTAGCATCCGTTAAGCTTTTCTATCCAAACTGAGAACCACAGCTTGCGGTTCGGAAAATATCGCGCTGCGGCCATAAGCGCTAGGCCCTGGGTCGCTTGCGAGTGTTATTAGGCAAGTTGCTATTATATCCAGTCCATTGCCCAGCAAGGTGGAGCAGATTTCATTCTCACACGCAACAGTCTCGGCCAAGGCCGATATATGCTCCATCTCCTGCATTATAAGCATTGTGTAAGGATAAGGGGCTGCGCGGGCAACGCTTTGGGAATCTACATTCTCGTCGGAGAGACCTGCCATTTTAGCCAGATCGGCGGCGAGTTTTGCCGCTCTCTGATCGGATTCGCCGATTCGGCGCAGAACCTCTTCCTGGGCTTTTGAGCTAAGCACTATCTCTTCGGCATCGTTCTTAACAAGCGCATTCTGCTGCTTTTGGGCCACGTTATGCGCATGATCCAGCAGCGACGCTACTTCTTTTAAGCACTCATGCAGCGCTTTGGCAATTTCTTTGGAAGAAGCCATTTCATACCTGACCTTTCGCAGCCCGGTTTATCATAGCCGAGGCTATATCAGTGACCTGTGGGCGGTTGCCTTCCTGTATAGAGAAGCGTGCTTTCTCCACGAGATCGGTTCTCACATCCGGCAGAGATATTGCTTTAGCTCTTGCGTCCTCGACGAGCGCCGAGAAACGCGAAATGCACACGGCATCAGCCTGCCTGGAGCGTTCAATTCCAGATACAGCGCTTGTTTTATGGATCTTCTGCATATGCGCGCCGAGCGCTTTGTCTACGCCATTGACTGGTATGATCATCGGGTTCCACCTCTTGTTTCATTATGCAATTTTCTGTCGGCATCAGCGGTCAATTGCTTGTAGAGCAAATCAGCAATGCCCATAGAGCCTCTCTGCGACGAGGACTTGGCAATTTCATCGTCCATCATGTCTCTGAACATATCTTCTTCCTGGTTCGATCCGAACAGTTCGGATTTCTGCACAGTTTTTCTCATCGCTTTCAGCAAGAAGCCTGTAAATATGGCTTCAAAGTCCTGGCAAGCCTTTTTGAGCTGCTTATCGTCTTTTGAGTTGATCGCTGTTTGGGCGGGCATTACGCTATCGATTCGCATCGGTTAGATAACCTCCAGCTTCGCCTGCAAAGCATCTGCCTCTTTGATCGCCTGGAGAATGGATATCAGGTCTCTGGGCGTTACGCGGAGCGCGTTTAGAGCTTTTACCAGTTCTTGTATTGTTGTCCCGGTCTTAAGTTCGACCAGGCTGGATTTGTCTTCAACAACTTCCACCTTTGTAGTCTCGACCACTTTTGTCGTTCCGGCGCTCAGAGCCGGGGGCTGAGAGACTGCAGGCTCATTGGTGATCGATACTGTCAGCGATCCATGGGCAACGGCACACGGCGAGATTCTCACATTTCCGCCAATTATGACGGTGCCGGTGCGCTCATTGACGATCACCTTAGCGATGCTATCGGTCTTTATTTCCACCGATTCTATCTCTGAAATCAGAGTCACCAGGCTGGCCTTGTATTCCTCGGGAATAGTGACCGAAATCATGTTGCCGTTCTCGGCTCTTGCGAAATGCCCGCCGAGTTTTTCGTCGATGGCGTTTGCCGCGCGATATGCGGTCGTGAAATCGTTGGTTCTAAGTATATAGTTGATTTTGTCGTCTATAATGATGTCTGTCTTGGTCTCTACCTCGACGATTGCGCCATCCGGCACTCTGCCAACCGTAGTTTGGTTCTTGGTGACCGATGCGCCGCTGCCGGCGCCTGCCGTAGTTCCACCGACGCTCAACGGACCCTGCGCAACGGCGTAAACTTTGCCGTTAGCCGCCTTGAGCGGCACCTGCAGAAGCGTTCCTCCCGCCAGGCTTTTGGAATCGCCGACGGAGGATACTACAACATCAATGGTGGATCCGGGTCGTGCAAATGGGGGCAGCGTAGCAGTGACGAAAACCGCGGCCACGTTTTTGACCTTTAGAGTGCTCGCAGGAATCACAATGCCCTCTTTTTCGAGCATATTGGCAATGCTCTCAGGGGTGAATTTGGATGCCGTTCCGTCGCCGGTGCCGTTAAGACCAATCACCAGGCCGTAGCCCTGAAGCTGGTTGTTACGCACACCCTCTACGGTCGCGATGTCTTTGAGCAGCGCCGCATGAGCGGATCCTGCGATTGCTATCGTCAAAACTGCTATATGAACTTGTCTAAAGCTGATTTTCATCTTCTTGTTCTCTTGTTCGGGCGTCCCGATTTAATCGGGATGATCCGCCCGTCCCTTCCCTGGTTGCGATGTAAGCCTGTCACCCTGAACTTGATTCAGAGTCTGTGTGTAGATGCTGAATCAAGTTCAGCATGACGACGTCCAGGTTAAAGCCTAGAATAGCCATCCCAGAATTGTTGCAATAAGGCCTTTTTTTTGAGTGTCACCAACAGGCCCCTTGCCTGTATGGGTGATCTGAGCGTTTGCAATGCTGGAGGACATTATCGTGTTCTCCGCGGTAACATCCTGCGGCCTTACAAGGCCGGTCAGCTTAACTTCTTCTTTTTCTTTGTTGGTCTGGACGGTGCGGGTGCCCTCGATCTCGAGGTTTCCGGCCTCATCCACTTTGGTCACCTTGACGGTCATCGTGGTAGTGAAACTCATGTCTCTTTTCGTACTACCCGAGCCTTTCAAACTGTCATTGCCGCCATAACTTAATACCGGAATGCTCGAGATGATCGGGCCAATTCCCGGGCCAACACTCGAGCTGCTGGTTTTCTTTGCATCAGTGGACGCGGATGCGCTGGATGATGCCGATTCAACTATGAGTATGGTTAGAATATCGCCGACCTTAGCAGCGCGCTTTTTTGCGTAGGTTGGTGTGGCGTCGACCGGATAAAGCGATTCCGCGCAGGCCGAACCCGCCATCAGCAGAGCTAACCCAACAGTTGTAAACAAAATGTATGTCTTGCGCATGATATTTGACCTCTCTAACTCTTGATTTCAGCCATTCCTGGCTCAGTAATTTTTGCTCGCACATCGGCGGAGGAGATCGGGGTGAGCACGCGGATGGTGTCTCCAATCTTGCCGCTTTGCTTGGCCTCACCCGTTATGGTGAGGACCACATTTTTGCTTTTAACCATTATAATGATGCTGTCGCCCATTTTAACGGCTGTGGGAAGTTCGGCATCGCCGGTGGATATAATGCTGCCCGGCCTGACCGTTTTCTTCGCCACCAATGTTTGGTAATCGTCGCTGCCGTTGTTTGTGATAGCGTCCGGAATCTTGGAAACGTCCCTGGTGTCCCAAGCCGTGTTCTGGCTGCTCAGCGACGAACCTCTTTCGATCACATCCGAGGCAACAAGAACTATCGCGGTCACCTTGACTCGCACAGAAGCATAAGTTGTCGATATGCTTCGGCCATCGGCCTTAACTACAAGTTTCACAGGGTTCAAGCCCGGGTGGAGTTCGCTGGACAAAAGTTCAGGCTCCACTTTGACTTCGACCCCAGCGGGAGCGATAATATCACGCGATATCTGATCCACGCTCACTTCGTAGGTGCGGCTGTCTTTAGGAAGATGCTCGGTTGCAAACTGCTTTGCCGTTTCGAGGAGCTCGTTTGCCGTGACCTTGGTGCACATTCCCGATATGAGAATAGTATTCGCTCCCGATGTGCTTACTACGGTTGATTTCGGGCTTGAATAGCAGATTTTCTGCTTGATGTAGTTGGCGTCCAGAGAGCGGCTGTATCCCGCGAGAGGGGCCTGCGCCACAACTATCTGCCCGATCTTTCCGGCAATGTCCTTTGGCGCCTGTATGGCAGCGATATCACTGAGCATAACGCTGACGCCTGGCTTCACCTGAGCTTCGGCTTTGAACGTAATCTTTGCCGTCGCGGCATTAGCCTCAATGCTGAGCGCTATCGCAAGAGCTAACAAAGTTGTATTGAAAACCGAGTTTTTCATCTTAGATTATCTCTTTAGATTATTCGCTGTGGTGAGCATTTCGTCTGCTGCCTGAATGCTCTTGGAGTTGACTTCATAAGCCCGCTGCGCAAGGATCATATTGACCATTTCATCAACTACCTTTACATTGGACATCTCAAGGAACTTGCTCGCGATTCCGCCGAATCCTTCTTTGCCGGGAGTGCCCGTTACAGCATCGCCGGAAGCATCAGTCTTTGTATAGATGCTTCCACCGGCTGCGCTGAGGCCAGCGGGATTGACGAACTTTGCAAGCTCGATGCTGCCAGATGATGTAGATACACCGCTGACATTTGCAGTCACTGAGCCGTCTTCACCAACAGAAATCTCTGTAGCGCCGGCAGGAATGCTTATAGCAGGCAATACAAGGTAACCATCTGAAGTGACCAGGCTGCCGTCGCGGTCTGCTGTGAATGAGCCATTTCGAGTATAGCCTGTTTCGCCGGAGGGGAGCTGAACCTGGAAGAAACCATCGCCGGTGATAGCCATGTCCAGATCGTTGCCTGTCTGCTGCATATCGCCCTTGGTAAACTGTTTCTGGGTTGCTGCAAGCCTGGTTCCGAGACCCACCTGAACGCCGGTTGGCAGTATCATGCCTTCGGCTTGTGAGGCTCCGGGGCTGCGCAGGGTCTGGTAAAGCAAATCCTGAAACTCAGCTCGGCTTCGCTTGAAACCAGCGGTATTTACGTTCGCCAGGTTGTTGGCGACAACGTCCATGTTGGTTTGTTGGGCTTGCATCCCTGTAGCCGCTGTATACAGACTGCGAATCATTTAATGTCCTCCAATTTAATTGCTTCGTCCCGATTAAATCGGCTTCGTCCCGATTAAATCGGGATGATGCCGAAGTCGGCTCCACATTAGTCTTAGTTACTTCGGTATCCTGATGCCGAAGTCGGCTCCACATTAGTCTTAGTTACTTCGGTATCCTGATGCCGAAGTCGGCTCCACATTAGTCTTAGTTACTTCGGTATCCTGATGCCGAAGTCGGCTCCACATTAGTCTTACGGTGTTGCCTTGCCCACCTGAGTGAGCAGTAATCCGAGGGAATTGTCCACGGATGAGATAACTTTTTGATTAGCCTCATAAGCGCGCATATTGGCGATCATATCCACCATTTCGCGCACGATGTTCACGTTTGCCATTTCAATGCTGCCCTGGCGGATTGTTGTATCCTTTTCGCCGCCGATAATCTTGATCTTGTTGATTGTGCTGCCGTCTTTATCTCGCACGGCGCCATCCGCGCCCACGCTCCACATTCCATCTTTAGGAATAATAATCGGCCCGGATGCGCCATTTACCAGCGCTCCATCAACGGTGCAGAGCTGGGATTTGGCGTTTATCTGGAAATTGCCGGCTCGGCTCGGGACAGCTCGGCCGTTCTTGGTTGTCTCGAACATGCCTGCTCCCTCAATTGAAAAATCGGTATTGAGGCCGGTCTCACGAATGGAGCCCTCGCTGTTATCTATAGCGCTGCCCATTGTTGTTATTCGTGCTTTAACCAGTGAGTTCGGATATGACGGCTTGTTAGAATCCATTATGCTTGCCATCCGATTCGTGAGCTCGCTTTCGAAAGAAACCGAGATCGCGCTCTTTCGCTTATAGCCGGTCGTGTTGGCGTTTGCGATGTTATTCGCTATGATATCCTGCTTGACGGTTTGAGCGACAAGCCCGCTTGATGCTGTGTAAAGCGCTTTAATCATAATTGTCTCCAAAGCACATATCGACAATTAGATCAAGAAGCTTTAGAGGTGGGGGGGAGAATTGTGAGTTATGAATTCTGAATGCTGAATTATGAATGAAGGGAAGGAATGCTTCGGTACGAAAGAGATAGGGGACTTGGTGTTCGGGAAACTTTTTTTGGTCTTACGGGATTTGAGGGTTGGAGCACAATCTATCAAGCTATAATCCCAGCATCCAACCCAACCCGGAAATCCCGAAATTGCTGACCAGACAACTAGGCAGATAGGTTTCGGGAAAAGGGTTTCCCGAAACAAGTAAAACAAGTAACTAATACACGGTGGGCTTCGGCATCAGGATACCGAAGCAACTTGAATGCCAGGTATCCGCCCACACCAGGGCGAAACCTAAAACCCCGTAATGCTCCCGCCGCCGCTCTGTTCGCGCGGCACGTTAAACGGCTTGACCATATCATAATTAGAAACAATACCATCCAGCTTTGAGTTGGCTGTGTCTGCTGATTGGTCTATGTTTGCCTGGATGCTGGGGTCTTTCTTTATCTTCTGAAGGGAATCCAGCAGCTTGGACATGTCTTTCGGGTCCATTATATTGACGTTGTTAAAGCTTACTGCAATCTCGCCGATGGCTTTTGCTTCGTTGTAAATCACGCTTCGGTAGGCTCCTGAGAACTCTCGGCATTCCGGCGGGGCGGCTTTCTTGTCGAAAAACTCCAGCTCGGCTAGCCAGTTCTTGTATTGCCTGTTGAGTTCATCTTTAGTGTCCTGAAGCGGGTCGCGAGCTTTAGCGCTGCTCTCGGAATCAGAGGCCATATCTATCATATCCATAAGACTTTGGCCCGCTCCGCCTACAGCCGCCATCGTGAGCGCCTCTGTTGTGTCTTTGAGGAGCACCTGACGGTGTTCTTCGGCTTTCTTCACATGCTCCAAATAATCCACCACAGCCTGCGGGGGCTTGGGCTTGGGCGTCGATGATGGGGTGACGCTGGGAGGCGCAGGAGAGCCCGGAGGCGCTGTTGTGATGTTGCCCGATGATGGTTGACCGGGAGGCGCTGTTGTTATGTTGCCGGAGGGGGGTGGAGTTCCACCGGGCGCAGATGTAACGTTTCCAGACCCGCGCGCCAGGACCACCGCCACAATCACCGCCACCAGCCCAACGCCAGCCAGCGCGGCTATCACCGCAACTATCGGCTTGATTTTCGGCTTCACGGGCGACGTGGTCACCTCGCGCTCGTTCATAGTTCCGCAGCCGGGACAATAACTGCCGCCAGCCGGCAAATCCATACCGCACTTAATACACTTCATAATATTACCCCTCCTGGGATTGCGTATGTACGCAGTATAGCACTAGTGAGCCGAAAGGTCAAAATATAGTCTGATGGCTTGATGGTTTGATAGGACGATAGCAGGGGATCACGTATCCCAAATGGCCCTGTGGTAACGAGAAATCCCTGTTCCGATACCAATATATTGACAAAGGTTGCGGGACAGGATAGCCCTACATAGATAAATGGCGTCCTGCAGATGTCAAAGCCATTTTACTTAACGATATTCCCACAGAATGATACGGATCGTTGCGTCACGCGTAGTTCAGCTACGTGGCTATGTGTAAGGCAAAGTGCTATATTTGATTCATGATAAACAAGGCACTTGGGAAACGCATTGCTAAACTTAGGCAGACTAAAGACTTCTCACAAGAACAGTTAGCGGAAATGGCGGGATATTCCATTGAGTTTATCAGCCTTGTTGAGCGCGGTGTAAACGCCCCGTCTGTGGCTGGCTTGGAGAGAATTGCAAAAGCACTCGACGTAGAGATCAAGGACCTGTTTGATTTCCAAGAGGAAGAACAGCGAGGTCGCAACTGATGACTACTCAAAGACTCCCCGCGCTCCCCACTCTTCTTGATCGGAAAATCTACAAAACAGGACAGACCCGCGGCGCAGATGATGACGTTATTTACCAAAACCGAGTAAGCCGGACGAGCACTGTGCTGATCCCGTATGCCTGTTGGGATTCCTGTTGTACGCCGCAGGACGCGGCGTGTATATATGAAAACGGATTTATCGTTCTCCTTACGCCTTCGGAATACTTTGAGAATCCAAGCATTAATGCAGAATTGTCGGCCAAGAAGTTGGCAATCGGAAAGAACGCACTTGTATTCTACGAGACGCGGGAGCAATGGAACACTTACAATCCCGAACAATTGAAATGGAAGGCTGCTAATAGCCGTAAGGGCCAGCTCGGCGGGCAATATGTCGCGCGAATTTCTGCAACCACAGCAACCGCGAATGGCGGTAAAATCGTCCGGGGATTCGACTCCACTTCCATGAAAGGCGCGGGTATTCGCGTTTATGAGTATGCTAGCAACGAAACGAATAAAAAGTGCCGTCTGCAATTGGAAGCATTGTTCTGGTTATGCTATGATGCCGACATTGTTGCTGTCAATAACGGAATGACTGTCGAAAACTCCTCAACACGAAAAGCGACGATAGTTGACCGGTGCCGACAACAAGGTTTGCTCGACACGCAACAGCTGACCGCAGCACGCATATTAAATTTGCGCGGTGTTACAATTTGCCCATTGTGTCTTGAAGAGCTATCCAGCCAAGGTTTCTTTAATCGCATGGAGCAAGCTGAAGGCCGCCTAGTTCCTGACTTGACGGTGACGCAGTTGAACCTCTTTCACATTGATGAATTGCGAATAGGCGGACTTAATCATCGACCATATAATTTAGGATGGGGCCATCATCATTGTAATGTTGTGGTCAGGGATTCTGGAGTCCAAGAAACGGTTGAATGGATGAAATCCGTCATAAATCGCAATGCAAAAGAAGGTTATTTGTGAGTAGCGAATAGTCCCATTTGAGGGGGGGTATACTTTACTATTCTTTTTATCGACAGATCAGTTTGCACTCTTTGCGCTAGAAGCGCTGCAGTTTCATTGTATGCATCAACACGCTCGGCGATTGTAGACACCCATTTGGATTCTATCTCGATTGCTATTGTGCGGCGTCCTAATCTAAGAGCCGCAAGCGCAGTATTCCCACCGCCAGCAAAACAATCAAGCACGATGTCATCAGGAAAAGTGGTTGCTTCAATAGCATGTTCAAGCAACTCAACTGGCTTTTCTGCTGGGTGTTTACCCGAATAGGGCCGCACAGATTTGAATGTCCATATGTCCGTAAACTCCTTTGTTCCATCCATATTAAATACTCGGACAACATCCTCGTATGGGGGCATAGCTTCCACTTTCCCGGTTTCAACTAACGCATTGCATATTTTTTCATATTGTTCTCGGCTTGGTGTATTACGGCCCGCCTCCCAATTCGAGACTGCCCCTCCATGATTGACTCTACCATGCGCACCAATTTTTGTGGTCAAGTCCTTCATAGATAATCCCGCAATCTGCCTCCTGTCGCGAAGGAAATTTGCAAACGGAGACCGGTGAATGTTGCCCTCGACGGCTGGCTCAGCGAAAAGTATGCGCTCTGAATGCGGATACCACTGCCGTAATGCCTCCTTCCTCATTTTGCCTTTCCATCCATCGAAGCCGGGATCATTGGGTTTTGTCCATACTATATGCGAAAGAATGTTGAATGTTTTAGCAAACAAGACTTCCAACCGCCCTACCATAGAGGAATCGCAAAAGCAAAAAAGAGAACCGTTAGGTTTTAGCACGCGGTACCATTCGACTGCGTATTGCTCCATCCAGTCTAAGTAATGCTGGTCTTGTGCAAATGATCTGTCACCATATATGTTCCCCTTCTTAGTCGCATGGTACGGCGGGTCGGTCAGAATAAGTGACACAGAGTGATTCGGAAAACTACGTAGTAAAGAAAGCGAGTCGCCTTGAGCAACGAGCGCATTAAAATCCGCAAGCACGAGTTGTGGTTGAATGGCAGATGCGATTCGATCGAAATCATATTTCCTAAAACTCATGGCTTGCCCAACTCCTTCACTTCATTCCAGATATCGCACCCAACTACCAGATCGTGTTGGCACTGCCGGTTTGCCGTGTCACTTTCATTTGTCGTTGTGCCGGTTTAATCGCCTTTGATGAATATTAACGCGTAAGTGACTTCACGCTGTTGCGTCACGCATCACAGCATCAGTGTGCATAACGGCTGTAATGCGGGGGAAATTGCCTATCATTTTCGCGCTTAGGCAACGAACCCTTCTCTACTTATTGATCACTTTCATATATATTAACCCAATTCACCTCTCATTAGCAAGGCCCGCGCGAGGACGCGATGGCCTGATGAGCCGATAGGACGATCGGACGGGAATGCCGAGTTGGCGGTTGACGGTCGGCAGCTGGGGAAGGCGTACAACCAAAACAGGGCGAAGGCCGCGAGTCCCTTCTGTTCCCTGTAACCTGTTCCTTGTTTTTCCCTATTTTTTCACTTGACCCAGCTTGCCCAAAAGCTTACAATAATACATAAGATTGCCCGGCCTGGTAGCTGAGCTCAAAATTGACTACTAACCTGCAAAAGAGAGGCATTTTCTTTGGCTGATATGGATGCTATTGTAAATTTGTGCAAGAAGCGCGGATTTATTTTTCAATCGAGCGAGATTTATGGCGGACTTGCGAGCACTTGGGACTACGGCCCACTGGGCGTGGAGCTCAAGCGCAATGTTAAGGATGCATGGTGGAGAGATATGATCGCGACCCGCGATGATGTTGTGGGTCTTGATGCCGCCATTCTTATGCACCCAAAGGTGTGGGAAACCTCCGGTCACGTTGCTAATTTTACCGATCCTTTGATTGACTGTAAGCAGTGTAAGATGCGCTATCGCGCCGATGATGTTGAGGGCGATAAGTGCCCGGCGTGCGGCGGCGAGCTGACCGAGGCCAGGCAGTTCAATTGCATGTTCAAAACACACATGGGGCCGCTTGAAGACAGCGCCGCCCTTGTTTATATGCGCCCGGAAACCGCGCAGGGTATTTTTGTCAACTTCTTAAATGTCCAGCAGTCCACCCGCAAGAAGCTGCCGTTTGGTATTGGCCAGATCGGAAAGAGCTTCCGAAACGAGATCACACCCGGCAATTTCACATTCCGCACCCGTGAGTTCGAGCAGATGGAAATGGAATTTTTCTGTATGCCTGGCACGGACGATGAATGGTTTGATTATTGGGTTAAAGAACGTCATAATTGGTATATAAAATACGGTATGAAGCCCGAGAACATTCGTCTGCGCGCGCATGATCCCAAGGAATTGGCGTTTTATTCCAAGGGCACGACCGATATGGAGTATAAATTCCCATTCGGTTGGGGCGAGCTTGAGGGCGTTGCGAACCGCACCAACTATGACCTCACGAAGCACTCCGAGGGCTCCGGCAAGGATTTGAGCTACTTCGATGAAGCGACGGGCGAGCATGTGGCGCCTTATGTGATCGAACCGGCTGCGGGCGCGGATAGAGCGGCGCTTGCTTTCCTTATCGATTCTTACGAAGAAGAGATACTTATTAAGGGTGAAAAGAAAGATAAACGCACGGTTTTGCATTTACATAAAGATTTTGCGCCGGTTAAGGCTGCTGTTTTGCCGCTGCTGAGGAACCGCCCGGAGATCGTTGAGATCGCCAAGAAGCTGACTCATGACTTGCAGAGGGCCTTCCCGACGATGTATGATGACACAGCGGGCATCGGCAGGCTTTATCGCCGCCAGGACGAGATTGGCACATTGTGGTGCATTACGGTCGATGTGCAGACCGTTGAAGAAGATAACCAGGTAACGATCCGAGATCGTGATACAATGGAACAAATAAGAATGCCTATTGAGGGCGTGAAGCAGTATCTTAGGGATCAGCTTGAATCGCCTGATTGTTAGACTGGCCGAAAGGGTGTAACATGATGTGTCGCCCTGAGCGCCATTACCAAACGAAGTAAATGAGGAAGTATATATGTCAATGATGAAATTACCAGCTTTACGCATAGGGAATCTGGAGATCAATCCGCCGATTATCCAGGGAGGAATGGGCGTAAGAGTGTCTGGAGCGAAACTTGCCGCAGCCGTTGCAAATGAAGGCTGCGCGGGTGTGATTGCGAGCGTGGGGTTGGGTTTGTTCGAAGATGCTCCAGGCAACCAGTTTGTGAAGCTCAATGACGATGCCCTTCGCGACGAAATTCGACAAGCAAGAAAACTCAGCAAGGGAGTTATCGGCGTTAATGTGATGGTCGCTCTCTCTAACTACGCCAGCCTGGTTAAGGTGGCCGTTGAGGAGAAGATAGACTTCATCGTATCCGGCGCGGGGCTTCCGTTGGAGCTGCCGAGCCTGGTGCAGACACGCGATATCGCATTGGTGCCGATTGTGTCATCCGGCAAAGCGCTTAAAGTGATATGTTTGAGGTGGTTGAAGTCGCATGGTCGGCTGCCGGATGCTGTAATTGTTGAGGGGCCTCAAGCCGGCGGCCACCTCGGGTTCAAGTATGACGATTTGGGCACGAGCACAGAGGCTTCACTTGAAGATTTGCTTGTGGAAGTTGTCGAAGAAGCCAAAACCTACGACCCCCCGATTCCCGTGATTGCGGCAGGCGGTGTGTATACCGGCGAGGACATCGCCAAGATGATCGAAAAGGGCGCTGCGGGCGTTCAGATGGCGACAAGATTTGTCTGCACAGACGAATGCGATGTAGATATTAAGTTCAAGCAGGCGTATGTAGACGCGACCGAAGATGATATCGCCATAATCCACAGCCCGGTGGGAATGCCTGCGCGAGTGATTAAGAACGAATTTGTGGAGCGTATTTCCCGCGGCGAGACAATACCTTTCAATTGCAAATATCAATGCCTCCGCACCTGTATCCCTAAGTCGGCTCCCTATTGTATAGCCATAGTGCTTGCAAACGCAGCGAAGGGCAAGCTTGACCAGGCATTCGCATTCTCAGGCTCATGCGCGCCCAGAATCAAAGAGATAATCTCAGTCAAAGCGCTGATCAATCAGCTTGTGAACGAAGCCCAGGCTTATTACGCCAGCCGGCAAACGAATTGCGTAGAGGCGTAGGTTGATATGCTTCGGGACTGTTTTTCGTCCCGAAGCCCCCCGTCAACGAACAGGGGCATATAATGACCTCCAATAGATATCACAATACCTATATAGACGGCGCGGTCTGCTTTTGGACAAGCTCCATCATAAACCATTTGCCCGTCTTGCGCAGTCCTACAGCTTGTCTGAGAGTTCTTGAAACACTTGACAACTGCAGAGCACGGTATGGCGTGAAGCTGTTGGGATACGTGATTATGCCCGAGCACATACACATAGCCATTTGGGCTGAAAAGTCATCCACTTCACAAGTATTCATTAGGCAGTTCTTGAAGATGACTTCTGCGGAGATTGCCTCTCTTGCATCATCGGCTGCAGAAAAAGGTAATAAGCAAGCTGTTGATTGGTATGAGCAATTTCGGAATCGAGCAAGGCAGGGTGCGCGAGTTCGCGTTTGGAAAGAACGTGGCAGAGCATTTCCCGTGACAAGAGAAGATGGCCTAATACAGAAGTTGAATTATATGCATGAGAATCCCATTCGGCGAAATCTGGTAACAATCGCAGAGGATTGGAAATATTCAAGCGCCAGTCATTATGCTGGCAAGAGTGCACTCATAAGCATTGACCAGTTTGATTGGTAGTTGTAGAATGTGTTGTTGGCAAACGGGCTTCGGGACGAAAAACAGTCCCGAAGCATATAAATGCTAGCCCAAGGTCAATTCCCGCAGCTAGCACTGACTGAGCGTGTCATAGCTGCAGGAGCTCTTGATTGTGCAATTTTAGAAGTAAAGTGGTTAAAGCCGTTCCCGCATCTATGAAAATGCGTTTTTTGTCAAGACCCACGCTTAAATTTTTAGTCTATTACGCTTTCTAGGAGTCTTACGTCAACGGCGCCGCTATATCGGGCGCAAGATGACGTAAGGCTCCGGTCGGGTAAGC
>JAPLCU010000157.1 GCA_026392045.1 Armatimonadota bacterium | reverse complement strand
GTAAGTTATAAGTTATAAGTTTTGGGAAGGGACTCGTATCCCTTCATTCAGCATTTACGAAATAATCTAAGTTGCCTTTGCCTAGCTTTATTGAGTGTTCAATTGCTTTGGATACGTAGTCTTTGGCGAATGATATTGCGTCTATTATATTGTCTCCCATTGCGAGTCTTGCCGCAATAGCCGAACTTAGCACGCAGCCGGCGCCGTGCATATTTTTGTCCAGTCGTTTGCCTGGAAACTCGATGAAACTCTGGCCGTCGTATAACACGTCAATAGGATCGCCCTCGATGTGGCCGCCTTTTACCAGCGCGTATTTTGCGCCCATTTCAACCAGCGCTTTTGCAGCTTCTTTTGCGGTTGCCACGTTTGTCACAGCAATTTTGGTTAGAACTTCCGCCTCGGCTGCGTTTGGTGTGATTAGAGTCACTTTGGGTATCAGCCAGCGCTTCATTCGTTTCATTGCAGGCATTGTCAGCAGAACTTCGCCATGCTTTGCGTTCATGACCGGGTCGAGGACCACGTTTGGAATCTCTCGCCTGTGAATGCGCTCGGCTGCCAGTTCAACGGCCTGCGGCGAATAGAGCATACCGATTTTGCACGCCGAAACGGTAAAATCTCTGGTCACGTCATCTATCTGCGCGGCGATGATGTTCGGCGCCACTTTGCAGACCTTGTGCACGCCCTGGGAGTTTTGCGCGGTGACGTTTGTGATCACGCTCAAGCCGTAGACTCCGATTTCTCGAAAAACGGCCAGATCAGCCTGGATTCCAGCTCCGCCGCTGGAATCTGACGCTGCGATTGTGAGCGCGCATTTGGTCAAAGCAGTTCCTCCAGCGTTTCGATTATTCGGTTCGGTTTGAACTCGCCCGTCGCCATTTCGGCCTCTTCTCTTGATGTGATGCCCGTGAGCGCCAAAATTGTTTGCGCTCCTGCGCGGTTTCCCACGGCGATGTCCGTGTCCAGCCTGTCGCCTATCATCACCGACTGCTCAGGAGTAGACCCGGTCAGTTCTAAAATCTTTTTGTAAGCATAAGTTTCGGGTTTGCCGATAACAAACGGCTCAACACTGGTTGCAGTTCGAATTGCTGCCACCATGCACCCGCCGCCGGGCAAGAGCTTGTCGCTTTCCATCGGGAAAGTGGCGTCTTCGTTTGTCGCGATGAATTGCGCGCCTGCGAGAATTGCATTCTGCGCCCGCGCGATTTTTCTGTAATGGAAATCTCTATCTAGGCCGACGACTACGTAATCGATTTTGGCGTCAGGCTCTTCCATGTCATATACAACCTTCATCCCCACCGCCTCAAGTTCCTTCGCCATTCCTTGCTCGCCCACGCGATAAACTGTTTTTCCTGCCGCTTTCATTTCAACAAAATATAGCGCAGCGGCATACGATGAGGTCATGATATGTTCGATAGGCGTGGGTATGCCCATGGATTCAAGCTTTGAGAGATAGGTATCGCGGTGCTTGGCAGCGTTGTTTGTGTAGAAGCGGACAGCATGCCCCTGGCTCCGAAGAGTCAGTATTATTTCCCTGGCGTAAGGTTGCGGCTCTTTGCCGCGGTAGATCACTCCGTCAAGGTCAAAAA
>JAPLCU010000154.1 GCA_026392045.1 Armatimonadota bacterium | reverse complement strand
CTTTGGCCCGTCGATTGCCTATGTCATTGGGTCTCAAAGTACTGACGACCCCAATTCCGGTTCCACCTACGATCTTCCAATTACGGCAGCTTTCCCCAAGTGCTATTATAGCAAGTATACCTGGAATAGCGCTGCACCGGAGTTTGATGGCACACTGAGTAGCTATACACCGCCCACCGCAACCGATTCAAGTAAGCGATACACTTACAAGTGGCATAGCGATAGCGCTACGGCAACTGACAATAGGCTAAACCTTTGGAAGATCACGAACCCCAAAAACGTGATTACCACAATGACATACAACGTTCCGCCCGCTGCGAACACATCAAACAAAATAGAAGTGGGCGATTCAGTTTATGTGAAGGTGACCAAGTTGGAGTTTCCAGTAATAGACGGCACATTTACTGTAGGCAGTGACGGGCGTATATCTATGAAAGCTTCTTGGGGATCAACATATACACCATACGTCAAAGACTTGACCACCGATCAAGCCGCGACTGCTATAGTAAACGCTATTAACTATCCTATTCAACGTCTCATTCCGGGAAATTATACGATTACTGTCAAACTCACCAAATTCGTTCCTCAAGCTGGGACACATAATTGCCTTCTGACGAGCACAACAGATGCAATGAATCACAGAACTACTTATGAATATAATGGATGTAATGAGCTGTGGAAGACCTATACGGATCCAAGTGGTCTGAACCTGGTTACAGTGACCACTTACGACGGGTATGGCAACGTTTGCTCGACGACAGACCCCTACGGTAAGCAGACGACCATTGATTATGATACAACCTATCACTGCTTCCCTATAAAGCAGACTGAAGCAGCCACAAACTTGTTTACTGAGTCCGGAGGCTACGATATGTTCGGTAATGCAGGATGGTCAAATGCGCCTAGAACATCAAGCGGTTCTGTGCTCCAAACCACTTACACCTATGATAAGGCCGGACAGCTTACAAAACTCACCAATCCTGACACTACGACTGTTCAGTATACCTATGATACGAATGGCAACAATCTGACGGTGACCGATCCGAACGGCAAAGTGGCGACCTATCACTACGATAATTTTGGGCATATCAATTGGGATAAAGCCAATGCGCGAGTCGGCACCATCGATAAAGACGTAACCACTTCATATTGTTTTGATGAACTCGGACGACATAAATGGACGAAAACTGTGAGAGCTGGCGCGAGTAAACAGATAACATCATATTATGACGAGAGAAGTCGCCTCATAAAAGAAACGTTGCCTGGCAGCAAGCCGGAATTGTACAAATACACATATGATGGGACCGGCAACATTCTTGCAAAAAAATCAGGGCACAGCACAATTATAGATCAAACGCTCAGCTTTGAGTATGATGAACTGGGTCGGGCGTTAAAGGATAAATGCGGCGCTACGATTCTTGCCGACCGCACTTACACAGCCGATGGGCTTTTAAGCAAGATCGCCAACGCGACAGGCGAAAACGTAGAATACACTTACGATAATGCGCACAGAGAATTGACATGTTACCAGGCTTACCCTAATAAGACAGTGGAGTGTGTATATATGCGTCCTCCGACTAAGACTGTCACTGTAAAGATTTACAATGGTCGCGGGAATACTGGCTCTTTACTGGGCACATATACTCACGAGTATGATAGTGATTGGCGCCCTACAGCGCTCACAAGTCCGGCAGACGTCACGAACAGCAAGACCATCAAGACCACCTACAGCTACGACTCTGCGTATGGCCTGCTCTCTAAAGTAGTCTACAACACGAATGCCGCACCTTCATCGACTTCTCCGGGATGCCCTTACACTTCGCTCAGCTATGACACTACCACCCATAAAAGACTATGGCTTACAACGGTCGGCAATTACCACAGTGATGGCAGCAAGATATCAACGTTTGCTTACTTGTATGATAATGCCGGCAATAGAACCACGATGACTGAGGCAGATGGAGCCTGTACTAATTATGCATATGATAACTCTTACAATCTACTGAGCGAGGAGCGTAAGACCTCCAGTTCCGGCTCGCAAGTTTATAAGTATGATTATCAATACGATGAGGCGGGCAACAGAACGGTCAAGGTTCTCACTAACTCCCTGGGGACCAAAAACTACAACTACACCTACAGTGACAACAACATACTCACTGCAATAACCGGCGCTGCAACTGGCACGTTCAGCTATGATTATCAAGGCAATCAGGTCGAACGCAATATCACCAGCGCTGGCGGCTCGCACTGGTATTATGCCTATGACCCCGACAACCATCTGACAAGCATCGGCACATCGTCGGGTGGGACGCAGATCGGTACGTTCAGATACGACGTGCTCGGCAGGCGCGTGGGGCGCACGGACAAGGGCCGAAAGTTCGTCTATTACGGGAACAGCCTGATCGCTGAAACGAATGCCACGATGAATAGCATAGTTGCCTGGTATACTCCTGGCATTTGCGAGAGCAGGCTTGAAGGAACTTCTTGGAACACCTATTATTACCATTGCGATGCCGAGGGTACCACTCGCGAGGTGACCGACTCCCTTCAGCGCATCACCGACGCCTATGCCTACAACGCCTGGGGCGAGGATTTAGGCCAACTCCGCCCCTCAACCGACCCAGCGAAGCCAACCAACCCCTTGCGTTATGTTGGCAAATCGGGTTATTATACTGATACAGATACGGGCTTAATGCTTCTGGGAGCGAGGTACTACGATCCGCTCATCGGCAGATTCATAACTCAAGACCCTGATAAAGACGGCTTGAACTGGTATGAGTATGCTGACAACAACCCGGTGATGAACATCGATCCGACGGGAACTGTGTCGCTGTCGGCGGCGGCGCATGGAGTGCTTGGGGTAGCTGGATTTATACCCGTTATTGGTACAGTTACCGATATCCTTGATGCTGGCGTGTATGCTATAGAAGGTGACTATACAAGTGCCGGTGTAGCATTAGTTGCCTGTGTGCCGATTGTCGGGGACGGTGTAAAAGTAGCTGCAACAGCAGGAAAAGCACTAAAGTTCGCGGCAAAGCACGGTGATGAAATTGCCAAAGCTGGTGCCAAAATTGCTAAAGCCGGCAAGGCTGCAAATGTTGCTGATAGGATGAAGCTGGCAATGGGCTTAGCGCTGAAGGAAGCTACAGAAAGTCCTGGTCTAATTATGGCAAAAGGCCACAGTATCCATGATATCGCTCGTCTTCTTAAAAGAGGAGGAAAGGCTGATGATTGGGCAAAAATGACGGCACCAGCACACAAACTTCCAAATGGCACTAAAATTCAATACCACTGGTATGAGAACTTGAACACAGGCAAAAGATATGATATGAAGATGAAGGATGTTACGCCTAAATTTCCTAAAACGAGGTAGCAGAAGATGAAGATCGCATGTACCGCGTCTTATCCTAACGAAAATCAGCTACGTGAACTAGGAGATAATTTCTATAAAGTCCAGGATTTCGGCCTAATTGTGGGCAAAGAATATCTGGTATTAGGATTATCATACGACATAGATTCATGCTGGGGAAACGCAATTACCGTAAGTTTTTTTGAAGATGATCATTTGGTTCGTGCACCGATCATTTTGTTCAGTATTACCGATCCTCGAGTCTCACGACACTGGGAAGCCAGAAAGGCTGAGGATGGGTCTTTGTCTTTATGGCCAGCGCTTTTTTATGAAGATTTCTTTCACGACCGGCTTTCGGACTATGAACAAGAGGCACGCGAAGCTTTTCATAAAGTCTATCTGCTTCTTGACAACGAATACACTTAGACCTGAGAATAAGATAAGATACCTAACAACAGCCTTTGACCGCCAACGGCTGTGGTTGTATGCTGATGTAATGAAAATGTAGTGGCCTCCTTGCGTAGCATGCGCTACAATGGAGTTAGTTAAGACCCAAAGGAGGCCATGAACATGATATACGTTGGAATTGATGTACACAAGAAAAATTTACAGACGTGCGTGTTAAACAAAGTTGGTGACAAATTAGCGAGTGCAAAGATTGAAAACACACCTGATTCAGTAGATGGGTATTTCAGGAATCTCCAGTTACCTGGTGGCGTTGCTTTGGAGGCGACCCACAACTGGGGGATGATTTACGACTTG
>JAPLCU010000035.1 GCA_026392045.1 Armatimonadota bacterium | reverse complement strand
GGGAGCCTCAGACTCCGCGAAAATACTCGAATCGCGGGAGTTTTTCAACTGAATCCACTGTGAATAATGGAGAGATTCGCATGCTATACCGTATCAAGTTTGCGATGCTGCTGATAGCTTGTAGCCTGGTTCTTTTTGGGGGGTTACCTTCGTTTGGCGACGTGATCTATGTCAAGACCACGGGAAGTGATATCAATGATGGTCGCTCCTGGGGCAGCCCCAAGCAGACCATCCAGGCGGGTATCAACACCGCCATATCAGGCGATGAGGTCTGGGTTTGCATGGGGACCTACCTTGAATGCATCACCCTCAAGAATGGAGTGGCACTATATGGCGGCTTCGTGGGTACGGAAACCAATCTATCCGAACGCCCCGCATTCCCCAGGGCTTCCCCCGATGCGAACGAGACAATTCTGGATGGCAACCAGCTCGGCAGCGTGGTTACTGTCCCGTCCGGCTCGGGATCAGGCGCCAGGGTTGACGGGTTTACCATCCGCAACGGCAGAGCAACCAGCGACACTGGCTACGGCGGCGGTGGCATCTACTCCGTCGATGCATCGCCGATTATTGTGAATAATCTTATCACGTCCAATGCGGCTGGATGCGGAGGCGGAGTTTGCTGCTACTCGGGCGCGCCCGTCATATCGAACAACACGATCTCTGGAAACTACGCGTCGAACTACGGCGGCTACTATATGTCGTCGAATGGGGGGGCCATCTACTGCCAGGTCAGCACAGCCACCATCTCCAACAACGTGATCAAGAACAACACAGCCAGTTTTATGTCCGGCGGCTATGGGATTGAAAGTTCAGCCTTCGGTGGAGGGATAGCTGCATCTGGCGGCTCCGTGATTGTCTCGGGCAACTTGATCGAAAGCAACAACGTATATGCAGACGGCGGATCGATGTCGGTGTCAGCCTACGGAGGCGGGGCCTACGTTTCTGGAGGCAGCCCACAGTTACTCAATAACATTGTCAAGGGTAATCAAGCCAGTTCGAGTTACATGGACTCGGGAGGCGGGGCTGGGGGAGCGTTCAGCTCCGGTGGAGGTATAGAGTGTGACAACTGCTCACCCACCATATCGGGCAACCTCGTCGTTAATAACTGGGCTTCCGCATCTGCATCCTCCATGAATCCGGACCCTTGGTTTCCCCAGCCGAGTGGGAGCGCGGTAGGCGGCGGGGTAGGGTTGATGTGCCATGGGAACTCGGCAACCATCACCAACAACACCATCTCTACCAACACCGTCTCGGGTTCGTCCGCAAGCAATGGCGGCGGGATTTTCTGCATACTCGGCGCGAACTCGCACGTTGCAAACAACATTATCGCATTCAGTACGGCGGGAGGGGGCATCTACTCCGGGGGCACCGCGCCCGCGCTTCGCAATAACGATGTCTACCAGAACAACTGGTATAACTACTCCGGCGTCTCAGCCGGCGCGGGCGATATCTCTGCCGATCCGTTGTTCGTGAACACGGGCGGCGGCGATTTCCATCTGGCATTTGGTTCACCATGCATCAATGCGGGTTGGAACCTCGCTCCCGATATTCCCGCCCTCGACATGGACGGCCAGCCGAGGATAATGGGCGGGATAGTCGACATTGGAGCGGACGAATACTGGCTGTCGGCAGCGACGGTTCAGGAAGCTAAGCTCGCCGCGGACGACGCATCGGCCGACATCGACGGCGCGATCGTCTCAGCCGCGTTCACCGACTTCTTCTACATCGAAGCGGACAACCGGAGTTCCGGCATTCGTGTGCATAAGTCGGGGCACTCGTTAACGGCTGGAATGAGGGTTCATGTGATCGGTGTCATGGACACGAACTCCGACCTCGAACGCTGCATCGAAGCTTCTGATGCCCACAGATGCGATCCGCCTAACGACAGCGGAACTGTTGCCCCTCTGGGGCTGTCTAACCGCTCCCTGGGCGGCGGGGTGTTCGGACTTCAGCAGGGCATTTTTGGCGGATTCGGGCTGAACAACATCGGCCTGCTCGTGAGGCTTTATGGGAAGGTGTTAACTGCTGAGAGCAGTGCCGACACATTTTGGCTCGATGACGGCAGCAGTGTGTACGTCAAATGTCTATTGCCCGGGCCAGAGACTGTGGACACAAACTGGCAGTATCTCAGCGCAACTGGAGTATCGTCTATACGAACGTTCCGCGATGACTTCCTAGTTTTCGACCAGGAGGTGTGGCCGATACGGAGCGGAAATGCAAGTGTGTCTGATGGCTGGCTCGTTCTCCAGAGTACGGAGGCGCCGCCGAATGGAGGAGCCCAGGTCCAGAGCAAGGAGCATTTCCTGTATCAGCCCTTGGAGTTTAGAGCTGAGGTGAGCAATTGGGAGAACGATACCAGCCTCGGTTTCGAACGATGGGGCAGCGGGTTCCACTACGCCATCGTCGTGACCGAGGGCGTGCTTGGCATAATTCGAGAGACTGATCCGTTCGATCCTGAGAACAAGGAGGTCTACCTGCCGATACCCGGCTGGGCCGTTATTAAGGGTCAGGTAAACACGTTCAAGATCACGTGGAGGCCAGGCTATGTTGCATTGGATGTCGTTGACCACCCCGAGTGCTCTGTTTCATACAGCGGAGGTCTGGTTCCCGATAAGCCTCTCTTGGTGCGATTCAACGCCAGCAACGACCATGCAGATACCGTGCGCGTAGACTATGTGGCAGGCACTGCCGAGAGACTGCTGAGAGTCCGCAGTAAAAGTGAAGTAACAGCGCATTAGGTGCAGTGCTCGACAATGGGTCAAAATAGAAGCCCCCGTTGGTTCTCTACCTCCGGGGGCTTCTTTGTATGCTGGGCGCTTCGACGGAGTTCAGCATGCTCACATACTACTTCTTAGCTGGATTAGCAAGCTCCAGCTTATCAAGCTGCGAGCCGTCTTCTTTGTAGACATTCACCACGAGCTTGTCTTTGGTTACATCAATGATTGCGTAATGCTGCACCTTGGCTGATTTAAGGACGTAAGGCGCGGCGCCGGGTTCGTAGAGCGGCGCGCCTGCGGCTCCCAGAACGAAGTGGTGAATGCCATTGACCAGATTATGCTGATATAGATGAGTGTGACCTGCTATGACAATGTTTACCCTATTAGGCTCAAAGAGCTTGGTGGTCATTGCGACCATATTTTTGTTTTCGTTATGTCCGCCGGCGCAATATGCAGGTTCGTGGAAGAAGACTATTTTCCAGAGTTTTTTGGAATTCTCCAAATCTTTCTTAACGAATTTCCATTGCGCGCTGTTTTCGCCGTAATTGGTCTGGTTATTGATCGAAACGAAGTGCGCGTCGCCGTAATCGAATGAATAATAACCCTGCGCGTCAGCCGGAGCCAACGGGGATTGTGTGAATGCCTTGGTGTTTTGAGACCAGCCTTCATGGTTGCCAGGCGTGTTGAAAAATGGCGCGCTCGCGCTCAGGGCCAGCTCATTGGGCTGGAAGAACTCTTTCTTGAACATTTTATATGAGTTATCATTGCAAAGGTCACCGCCGTAGATGGAAAATCTGGGGTTAGCGGTCTTTATTTTAGCTACGATTGCCTCATGAATAGCCGTACCGCTTCTAAAATCCCCCAGCGCGGCGAATCTGAACGGTTTTCCTGGGGTCACGGCAGTATTGAACGTGTAATCGGTGGTATACGTAGTTTTATCCTGGGTTGCGCGGTAGTGATAGAGCGAATTTGCTTTCAGACCAATCAGCTTGATCCTATGCACATAGGTTTCAGCCGCTTTTGTGTCGGTGGGGAGAGTAATTTCGGTGGTTGCCGTTTTGCCATATTCGACCTTGGGGCCATATTGCACGGTGACTGGGTCTTTGGTGTCGCATTCGACCATCACACACACGCTGGTTTCGGTAACAGCCTGTAAATATGGCGTCATGAGCATCGCCGCCTGAGCATGCGCCCCAAACGCCAATACGAGAAGCAGCGCCAACATTCCTATGCGAGAAATGCGGCCAAGATTCGTTTTCATAACCTGAAATCCTCCTTGGAATCGTTAAATACTATTATACTACAGGTTTTTGCAAAATAGTATAGCCTATCTGCCTTGCGCCTATTTACTATGTTTGCATATACGGCGTATTATACACCTAATATATCCGATGGGGAGGAGACACCAATATGGCAGATAATTTGAAGCATCAATTCGAGCGCGATGTTCAGGAGATGGTGGATTGGATGCTGGAAGAGCATCCGACCTGGGCCACTCATCAGGGCGTTCATACGAACGATCACAGGCTCGGCGATGCGAGCATAGATAGAATGGAAGCCAATAATCGCCGAGTGGGGGAATTTCGGCGAAAATTCGAGGCCGCGCTTGCAAGTAATGATTTGGACACGCAAATTGACGCTGAGCTGATGGTTGCGTACACGGGTTCGCAGATAAGAGGATTTGAGGAAGTGCAGGGCTATCGCCGCGCGCCGCAGCAGTATATTGGCCGAGCTTTGTCCGGTTGCAACGAACTTATTATCAGAGATTTTGCTCCGCTTAATGAGCGTCTTACGAGTCTTATCGGCAGGCTCTCGGAGATCCCGTCGCTTCTCGAACAGGGAAAGAAGAATCTCACGCAGCCCGGCAAGGCCTGGACGCAACTCAGCATCGGAATGACCAAAGGCGGGATCAGCTTCTTCGAGAACGATATTCCTCTGATCGCCCAGCAAGTCCCTGAGCTTGCGCAGAAAGTTATCGAGGCGAGCGCTAAGGCTGCCGAAGCTGCAAGAGATTACCTCAGATTTCTCGAAGAAGACCTGCTGCCGAATGCTAACGGCGGTTTCGCGGCGGGCGAGGATATGTTCAACAGAATGCTCCGCGAGACCCACATGATGGATGTCACCGCAGACGACCTGGAGCTTAAGGGTTGGGAGCTAATCGAGGAAACTGAGCGGCAATTCGATGATCTCGCCGAAAGCGCAGGCTATAGCGGTACGCGCAACGAGATAGTATTCGAAATCAGCAAAAAGCACCCTGCAGCGGATGAGATTGTGCCTGCTTATGCCAAAGCCATGGCTGATTCGCGCCAGTTTATTATAGATCAGGACCTTATGACGCTGCCTGAGGGCGAGCGCATGGAAATGCACGAGCACCCGAAGTATGTCTGGCATCTGCTGCCGTTTTGCTCGTATGGGCCTCCCGGACCGTTTGCCAAGGAGCAGGTGGGCGTGTTTGGAGTGACTCCTATCGACCCCAATCTTCCGCCCGACCAGCGCGAGGCGAGGCTTCGCAGTCATCCATGGGCCAAAATACCGATCCACGCCGTCCACGAAGGTTACCCCGGTCATCATGTTCAATTCGTATGGGCGAACCTCTACGGCACTTTGGCGCGCAAGTTCGGATGTGTCTCCACGCTCCACGAAGAGGGCTGGGCGTTTTACACCGAGCAACTCATGGAGGAAAAGGGTTTTCTTGGCGACATCGACACCAAGATTTTCCGCCTCAAGGAACAACTTTGGCGCGCGTGCAGGATTGTGATAGACGTAGGAATCCAGACGCGAGGAATGTCGCTTGAGACCGCCGCGCAGATGCTGGTAGACCGCGCAGGCTTCGAGTGGCCCGATGCCATGGGCGAATGCGTCCGCTACACCCTCGCGCCCACCCAGCCGATGTCTTATCTCATCGGCAAGCTGGAGCTATTGAAGACATTCGACGAATACAAGCGCCGCAAAGGCTCGGCGTTCGACCTGAAGACTTTCCACAATGAATTGCTGGCGTGCGGAGCTTTGACGCCCAAGTTGATTCGGAAGAAGCTGTTTGGGGAGATGGTCGGATAGTCTGATAGTTGGATGGACTGATAGTTGTTGGGCCGGGAGAAAATCTCTCGGCCCAGCGTTTATTTCTTCAAGCGCGATTTGATTGTTTCCCAAGACACTGTATCTCCACGCTTAGCTTCCGAAAGCCGTTCTTTTATGATCGGCATATCCAACTGATCTTCCAACGCCTCCAGCATCTGTTCCAGCAAATCAATGTCGTCAATTGTAACCAACGCCATATTCTTCATTTCGTGCCTCGCGTAGTTTTCTCCATCAGCCGCCGAATAATATCGCACAGGACTTACTATCAGCCTTGTCTAATCTGTCCACAAAGTCATTGGTGTAGAACATGTCAGTGCTATGCTTCTGTGCCCTCACGCGAATTTGAAATTCTGGTTTAGCAGGGTCTGTCTTGAACAGAACCAGCCCAATGCCAAAAAGTATGCAAAGAGCCTCCATCCTACTCTTGTCATCCAAAGATATCTCTTCGGGCAAGGCGAGATAGACCTTGTTACTGAAGAGTCTGTAGGCAACTGCTTGGCCAAAAGCAGTGATTACTTGCGATGGGTCTAGTTTTACCTCCGCAGTGATTATCTCGGGATCGAATTGAATCATTGCTCGCTTTGCTGGACGGTTTACTCCGATTACGTCCGGTGTACCCCATTTCTTACCAAGACTGCCACCTCCGAATCTTACAGCTTCAGTGCACTCATTTAGTTCATCTCTCAGCCATTCAGCAAATGGCTGGTAGAAGTGACTCTCGTCCAAGTCCTTTTGTTCTATGGCCTTCTTGATAATCTGGTCGAGTGATTCCTCATCGGTGCTTCTCAACATGTATAGTCCAGGACTTGGTCTATACAGTTGGGAACTCTCTTCCGTTACCATCTGGTGAATATTGCCATGTATAGTGTTTCTTGGCACAGCGGGAAGAAAATCTTGTACACTCTGTACCAGCTCGCCATGCCTTAATCCCTGCGGATTAGCTTGTAGTATTGACATAACTGCGCTACGTATTTTGTCCTTCTGCGTCTCTTTAACCATATGAATTCTCCATATTCGCGCTATACCTGTTTGTGGTGATGCGGATAAGAATGCCCACGTCCGTTCCTGATTGAGAAAGGGCAGAGACAAACTCTCCACCCTCCACTCTCAGCTCTCAACTACTTATCCTTAACAGTCCGATACATTCTCGCCTGCATGCCGTGGGTTTTGACTATGCCGACGGCCTCGCTTTGGTCGAAGGTCTTGCTATCGAACGATGCAAGGTCTTCGTTGTAGAGCGCGTATTTGCTTGCGCGGCCTATCACCTGGCAGCTGCCCTTGAACAGGCGCAGGGTGACGGCGCCGGTTACGCGCGGCTGGATTTGGTTGATGAACGCTTCCAGGTCGTCTTTGAACGGGTCGAACCACAGGCCTTCGTAGGCGAGTTCGCCCCATTTCTGGTCTACCAGAACCTTGAAAGCGCGCTCCTCGGTGGTGCAGACGAGGTCTTCGAGCGCCTTATGCGCAGGAATAATTATTCTTGCGGCTGGGCACTCGTAGTTTTCACGCACCTTGAGGCCGATCATGCGGTCTTCCATGATGTCCACTCTGCCCACGCCGTTGTCACCGGCGATTTCATGCGCCTTGAGGATCAAATCCAGCGGGCTCATCTTCACGCCATCGATAGCGACAGGCACGCCATTCGCAAACTCGATTGTGACCTCGGTTGGGGTGGATTTCGCATTTTTCCAGCTCTTGGTCCAGGTGAAAATCTCCTCCGGCGGAGCGTAATTCGGCTCCTCAAGAAGCCCGCCCTCTATCGAGCGCCCCCAGAGGTTCTCATCAATACTCCAGATTTTATTAATGCTCTGGCCGATTGGGATACCCTTCTTCTGAGCGTATTCGATTTCCCATGTGCGGGTCATAGTGTGCTCGCGCATGGGGGCGATGATGGGTGTATCCGGCATGAAAGTGCGCATGACAAACTCGAACCTGAACTGATCGTTTCCTTTGCCGGTGCAGCCGTGGCAAAACGCATCCACATTGAGCTTCTTCGCGACCTCCACCGCTTTCATAGCAATCAACGGCCTTGCAATTGAGGTGCTTATTGGATAGCCCTGGTAATCGCCATTGGCCTTGATTGCGGGGAAGATGTAGTCTGTGACGAACTCCTCCCGCGCATCGATTGAATAGTGCTCGGTGCCCAGAAGCTTGGCCTTTTCCTCGGCCTGCTTCAGTTCACCTGCGGGCAGACCAACGTCCACGGTAACCGTGACCACATGGTCAAACCCATAATCCTCGCGCATCATAGGGATGCAAACGGAGGTATCGAGCCCCCCGGAGTAGACGATAAGAACAGTCTTTTTTGGCATAAAAATCCTCCGATTTTAGTGGAAAGTGGAAAGCGGAAAGCGGAAAGCTAAATGCTATTCCGACTGACCGGTGTTCCAATCTCCCAAAGTGTTTCTGAACGCGCTTAGCATTTTACTCAATTCAGCTGCTAAGCCGTAGAGTTCGATGTATTGATCTTTAGTTAGTAAGCTTTGCATCTCTGCGATGCGCAAATGCGAAATAGTCTCGCAGAGTGACCCAAATGAGATTTCGATGTATCGTGAGAAATCCTTGTTGTGTTTTCTCGAGCTGCCTTCGGCAATATTCGCGCTAATCGAGACAGCCGCACGCCTCAGCTGAGAAGTGAGTCCATACTGCTCTCTAGTTGGGAAGCCACTGCTAACACGATAGACAATATCAGCAAATTGCACGCTCTTTTGCCATATTGCTAAGCGTTCGAATCTAAACACTGTGTCCAGCTTCATGTTCCCTGCTTTCCGCTTTCCACTTTCAGCTTTCCACTCCCTCTCATCTCCCTAGTAATACCATCACCGCCTTCTGCGCATGCAATCTATTTTCCGCTTCGTCGAAAACGACGCTTTGCGGCGAGTCTATTACTTCGTCTGTCACTTCCGAACCTCTGTGGGCGGGTAGGCAGTGCATGAATATGGCGTCTGGTTTGGCATTTGCCATTAGAGCAGAGTTTACCTGGAACGGCGTGAATATTTTCTCTCGTGCGGCGGCTTCGGATTCCTGGCCCATACTTGCCCAGACGTCTGTGTAGACAATATCGGCGGCTTTGGCTGCGGCTGCGGGATCGTTGAATATTTCGATCACTGCGCCGGTTTCTTTGGCGAATTCTTTGGCTTGCGCGACTATGTTTGCGTCGGGTTCGTAGCCTTTGGGGCAGCCGATGGCGAAGTTCGTTCCCACTTTTGCCGCAAGCAGCATGAGCGAGTGCGCGACGTTGTTGCCGTCGCCGACGAACGCCAGCTTCAGACCCTCAAGCTTGCCTTTGTGCTCAATTATTGTCTGAAAATCCGCCAGCGCCTGGCATGGGTGCTCCATATCGCAGAGGCCGTTAATCACCGGAACGCCGGCATTTTCTGCAAGCCCAACCACTGAGCTGTGCGCAAAAACCCGCGCCATGATGATGTCCACCATCCGCCCGAGATTATTGGCTATGTCGCTGATGCTCTCGCGCTTGCCCAGGCTGATATCGCTGGGGCCGAGGAAAATCCCATGCCCGCCGAGCTGGAAAATGCCTGTTTCAAACGATACCCGCGTCCGCAAACTCGGTTTTTCAAAGATCATAGCAAGGGTTTTACCTTCTAAGATTTTGCGCTGATCGGCGGGCGATATTATAAGCTCTTTGAGCTGTTTTGATATATCGAATATGGCATCTATTTCGGCCTTGGTGAGGTCTGATATGCCGAGAAGACTTCGGCCTTTGAGCCGTTTTCCTGCCTCGATGAGTGTTTGCATAATATTCTCCTATATACTTGAATGTGTTTCGGGATTTGAATGCAGCCGCAGGCGGAATGGAAATCCCGAAAGCTTCGGCATCAGGATACCGAAGTAACTAACTAATCCCGAAAGCTTCGGCATCAGGATACCGAAGCAACCAGCAACCAATCCCGAAAGCTTCGGCATCAGGATACCGAAGCAACTAATTCAGCACTCGCGAAGCGTAGCCATCGCTCTATCCACCAGCGCTTTTGTGACAATAAGCGGCGGGACGAAGCGCAGAATGTTCTCGCCGATTGGGTTTACAATCAGGCCATTTTCGAGCGCTTTCGCCGCCATATCCTTTGCTATCGGTTCGGTAAACTCAGCCGCGATCATCAACCCCAGCCCGCGCACCTCTTTGATCCCGGGCAGCGTCGCAAGCTGCGCTCTAAAATACTCGCCGACCTCAGCCGCGTTGACTGCCCATCTGCCTTCGATTATCTCTGAAACGGTGGCGATACCCGCCGCGCATGCAAGCGGAGTGCCGCCGAAAGTGGAAGCATGGTCGCCGGGCTCGAAAGTATCTGCATATTTACCCGCAGCAAGGCAAGCCCCGATTGGGAAACCTCCGCCGAGGGTCTTTGCGAGGGTCATTACATCGGGTTTCAATCCGAAATGCTCGAAGCCGAACATTTTACCCGTTCGCCCTAGGCCCGTCTGCACCTCATCGAAAATCAGCGCTGCGTCAAACTTATCGCACAGCTCGCGCGCAGCCGTTAGAAACTCAAGCGTGGCCGGGTGGACTCCGCTCTCGCCCTGCACCGGCTCCATCATAACCGCGCAGGTGTCGTCATTCACCGCAGCCTTGAGCGCCTCAACATCATTATAAGGTATATAGCCAAATCCCGGAACCAGAGGGGTGAACGATTTCTGATACTTCGGCTGGCCCGTTGCGGTGATCGCCGCGAGGGTTCGGCCGTGGAAAGACTGCTCAGCCGTCACAATATTGCTCTTGTTCGGATTGCCTGAAGCCTTAGCAGCTTTCCGCGCAAGCTTAATCGCAGCCTCATTGGCTTCAGCGCCCGAATTGCAAAAGAACGCCTTACCCATCCCCGAAAGCTCGACCAATAGCTTCGCAAGCTGCGGCTGAAGCGTGGTGTAATAGAGATTGCTCGTATGAATTAGAGTCCCAGCCTGCTTGCATATAGCCTCGACCACTTTCGGCGGGCAATGCCCCAGGCCGTTAACCGCGATTCCGGCGACGAAGTCCAAATACTCCTTGCCCGCCGCATCATAGACAAAGCACCCCTCACCCCGAACAAACACCACCGGCAACCGGCCATAGGTGTGCATTACATATTCTTTATCAAGCGCCATTACTTCGGCTGCGTTGATTGATTCGTTGGTTATCATAATATTCTCCTGTTTTCTGAATCGCGGATTACGCGAAATGGAACGGATGACGCGGAATAGGATAGCCTACTCGCGATGCGCCTTATCATTAGCAAAACGTTTGATTTCTTTCGGGAAACCCTTTTCCCGAAACGCCCATCCATTGAATCGCCTATTGCTGCAGTTCTACCATCTTCTTTTCAATATCGTCGTAAAGACCTCCAGCCCACTTCGGCATGTCCCCTGCAACACTTCCGCGCTGCTTACTCCGGAAATCATAGGGAGCGACGGTGACTTCCACATTGCTCATCCCTATATCCGCCGCAAGCACAAACAGGTCTTCAGAAGCCTGATCACCGACAGCCACACAGCCAATGGATACCCGGTCGCCGTGAATCATTATGTCGCTGCCGAGCTTTGTCCTGCCGTCGGCTTTCGCCATCGCCTGGTCAAATGCGTTTGGATAATCCAACCGCATCGACAAATGATAAAGGCTATTCGGATTCAGAATTTGAAGAAACCATCCAACCTCAACCTGGCATCCGGGCCATATTGACGCAGCCGATCCTCCACGGTCTTCTTACCCTGCAACATAAGCATCAGCCGGCGAAAAGCGCCAATCCTCGGTAGCGCCAACACTGCCGATATAAGGACCACGCCCATTAGAACAATTGCTATAAGCCTTCGCTTAATATTCAAAGCAGATTCCTCTCTGCGTTCGGAATGACGAAGCGCATCACCGTCCACATCCTTCGACGGTCTTCACTTTCAGTTCTTCAAGCTATTTAAGTTGTTGCGGGAAACCCCTTTTTCCGAAACCGCCGGACGAAACGGGCACGCTTACGACAATCTGTGCCACAGTCGACGCAAAGGGGTCGCCAATGGTTTGTGTAACAGCCGCCCCGCAATGTAACACATTATTGGTGCCATCAACATAGCAGCCATCCATTTTAGCTTCCAGGACAACAAATGGTCGGCGTAGCAATGGAACAGATTAAGATAAGAGAATGTAGCTGACAGGCTTAGCCCGGTGCATAAACCTTGAGCGTTTCTCAGTAAGCCGCCGACAAAGGCGAAGGAACTCGCAGTTGAAGTTAAAGAGACTAACACACTCACTGCGCTGTCACCGCCCAAAAGGCCATGCACAATGTACCAACCTGCCAATCCTGCAACAATGGCGGAAATACCCATCACAAAATTGTGTCTCAGTGTCATAATATTCTCCTATAGTAATCAGCTTTCCGTTCTCTCGGGAAACCCCTTTTCCCGAAACCGCATATCCATTGAATCGCGGATTTCGCGAAATGGAACGGATGACGCGGAGTAGGATAGCCTACTCGCGATGCGCCCGATCGTTTGCAAAACGTTTGATTTCCAGCTTTTGGGCTCCAAAATTGAGCAGCAACGCAACTTTATACCCCGATGCTCTAAGATAAGAAAGCGTCTGTATAAGATCTTCAGGCAACAGCTCTTTCCTTGCCTTTATCTCCACAATACAGTCGCCGATCACAAAATCAACCCGCCTGGTATCGATGTGCTTGCCTTTGTAAAACACGGGCACGTTGACTTCACGGGTGAACTCAATTCCAGCTGCTTCCAGCTCAAGAGCCAAAGCTCTTTGATACACGACTTCCTGGAAACCCGCTCCAAGTTCTTTGTGCGTTTCGATTGCCGCTCCGATAATTCCGGAAGTGTCCTTTCCAAAGTCATAGCCTTTTTCGGACGTAACACTCATTCGAATATCCCTCGCCTCTAGCTTCCGCGAAATCCGATAGCATCCGCGTAATCCGCGATTCAACTACTTAGCACATCCCGAAACCGCCCGTCCATTGAATCGCGGATTACGCGAAATGCAAGGATTGACGCTTTGCCTTATCCATGAGATCAAAGGCCTTTACCCTCACCCCAGCCCTCTCCATTAAAGGGCGAGGGAGTCCTGGATTCCCGGTCAAGCCGAAATCCAACTCTAATATTTCGGCTTCCATTTATCAGCCGCATCAGAAAGTATTTGCGCCAGGCTATCATAGTTCTGATAGGCAGAGACAATTGTAAAGAATTGGTTCTTCTCCTCGATGTTATAAGTAATCCTTCTATATTCTCGTCCACCCCACAATATTGAAGGTCTGACAGTAATAATTTCAACAGATAAGATATCATGAATAGAAATATCTCGGTATTTCCAAAGCCAATATAATGAGACTCTATCCTCTTTAATGCTAATCGCCATAGGAGATTTGTTAATGTTGCTGTGATGGAACCAGAGCAACAATAATAAAGAAACCCCATTAATGACCCATAATGCTATATCCTCTTTATGTAAAGAGAACGTTGATGAAACAATACCGCCAACAATCACGCTTTCTGTAACTATTGCGAGAATACGAACAATTTGCGGATGCCCATAGAATATAGTTAATGCTTGATCCAGCTTGTTTTCTTCAAATCCAGGCCTCATATTAAGCACTCTCTTTCTGTGTTTCGCGAAAGCTGCCGACGAAGCGCCAGTTCCCTTCCGCGATTCAACTAATCTACTCGCTATGCGCCCGATCATTAGCAAAACGTTTGATTTCCAGCTTTTGTGCTCCAAAATTGAGCAGCAACGCAACTTTATACCCCGATGCTCTAAGATAAGAAAGCGTCTGGATAAAATCTTCAGCAAGGAGTTCTTTCCTTGCCTTTATCTCCACAATACAGTCGCCGATCACAAAATCAACCCGCCTGGTATCGATGTGCTTGCCTTTGTAAAACACGGGCACGTTGACTTCACGAGTAAACTCAATTCCAGCCGCTTCCAGCTCAAGAGCCAAAGCTCTTTGATAAACCACTTCCTGAAAACCCGCCCCAAGTTCTTTGTGCGTTTCGATTGCCGCTCCGATAATTCCGGAAGTGTCCTTTCCAAAGTCATAGCCTTTTTCGGATACCACGCTGTCCATACGTATCTCCTCAACCTAATCTTCCGCGACATCCGTTCATTCCGCGGAATCCGCGATTCAACTCTTTAGCTATCGGCCGTCAACAATCAGCTCTCTGCAAAGTATCAATAGGAAGTTGTTTCAGGAAGTCTTGTTATCTTGGAACTCTTTGTCTAGCTCTTCGATTAGCTGTCTGGCATCCTCAACTATTCCTAGGCGTATCTTGTCTGTGATGACGTGATCCTCGATTGCGTCTTCCCAATAACACCACCCATCAAGCCAATCTGGAAATTGCACGAAGTTATTACTGTCAATGTATTGTATGCTTTGCCTGACTTGTATCAGTAGACTCGCTCCATCTTCTGGTGATAAAGCACGGGTCAATATATCTGTTGCTATGTGACCGGCAACACGCTTCGCAGCTTCCTCTTCTGTTAACAAATGCTGTCCAATGCCCTCCATTGCGCGTTCAAACAGCTTGTCTACGCTATTGGAATCCGCAAGTCCAGCAGCAATTTTGACCAAGGAAGGATCGTCGTAACTCTCTTCCATCATTTGCGTGGCCAGTTCTTCGATCCGCTCTAGCCGCAACCAACCAATCCGCCAATAAGCATGCTCAAGCTCGATATTGATGGGCGTATCCTGCATATCTGCTCTATATTTGCGCAAGTACTCGTGATACGTCATTCTTCCATCCTCGTAATCTTGTTATTGAGTTCTTTCGGGAAACCCTTTCCCCAAAAACCACCGGATTCACTTTCTCTCAGCTCTACTCCGGTACCTCAGTGGCGGAATAGACTTCCGCGAGACGCCCGTCCGGGGACAGATTCCCCGGACGATCACACATCCCCAACCGTCAACCGTCCACTGCCAACCGCCAACTTGCCCGTCAGGGCACTATCATCGTCCCAATGCCCGTATCCGTAAAAATCTCCATCAAAAGCGAGTGCGGCATTGTGCCGTCTATTATGTGGGTGCGTTCGACTGCGCCGGACAGCGCTGTCATGCAGGCCTCCACCTTGGGAATCATCCCTTTGTCGATCTGCCTGGTTTCGATCATCTTCTTCGCGTCGGACACCGTGAGTTCTGAAATAAATGTCGATTTATTGCTGAAATCCGAGTAAATGCCTGGCACATCCGTCATCATAATCAGCTTGGCGGCTTTGAGCTCTGCGGCTATCTCGCCTGCGATGTGGTCTGCGTTTACGTTGAAGCTCTCGCCGTTTTCGCCTATCGCCACGCTCGACACCACCGGTATATAGCTGTGCTCCAGGAGATCGGTCAGAATCTCCGGGTTGATCTTCTTGACCTTGCCGACGAACCCCAAATCCTCTTCTGTCTTCTCGGCGACTATCAGGTTGGCGTCCTTGCCCGATAAGCCGACGGCTTTGCCGCCGAGGATGTTGATTATGCTCACAATGCCCTTGTTGACCTTGCCTGCGAGCGCCATTTCGACTATATCCATGGTCTCAGCATCAGTTACCCGTTTACCATTGATAAACTCAGGCTCCTTGCCCATTTTTTTCATCATAGCGCTGATTTCCGGTCCGCCGCCGTGCACCAGAATCGGCTTCATGCCGACATAATGCATCAAAACGACATCCCGCACCACGCTCATCTTAAGTTTTTCGTCTATCATAGCGTTGCCGCCGTATTTGATCACGATGGTCTTGCCGTAGTATTTCTGAATATACGGCAGCGCATGGACGAGTATATTGGCCTGTTCACTTGTGTAATTCATTTGGGTCCCCTTTAATCGAGAGCTTAGTTGATATTTGCCGCACCCTTCGTCCTTCGAGAGCCTCAGGATGGCTCAGGATGCTGGGCTCCGCATATCAACCTCTTGTGCCTTTAATACAAAAAGCCGCGGAAAGTGTGCCGCGGCTTCAAACTGCATGTTCGGATAATACTTAAACTAGACGCATCATCCCCGGCCACGGCAGGCGCGAACGCTCGCGACGCCCAAAACGACGTTTCGGGGTTGCTATTGGGCCGGTATGAATATCTGTAATCAATAATGCGCTCATATCTATCCTTATTATGGTTGATTACCGTGATTTTAGCAGCAAATCGGCCAACTTGTCAACATTTATCGAAACGTCTATCATGAATAGCGGTCAATATCAGGCTCTCGCAGGAGTCTATTATAATATGTAACTACTCAAAGGAGCCTTTTGATATGAAGAAATTATCTATAGGAGTCGCAATCGCACTTGCACTGGGCATGCTCGCTTCGTCTGCATGGGCGGTGAGCTCGGCGGACATTCTGAAGAAAGTTAAAGCAGCCGAAGCAAGCCTTAAGGACTTCAAGGCCGATATGGTGATTACCGAGGCAAACAAGAAAAATGTGTCAGGCATGGGTGAGGGCTACAGCGATATTCTCAAGCTCGAAAAGGCGATTATTCAGTATAAGAAGCCGGACATGATCAGATATGACGGCTATGCAAAGGGAATTCGCGCCGCATACATACAAAAAGGCTGCGAAAAGCTGATTCTTGCCGCGATGATTCGCAAGAAAGAAAACGTCAAAGAAGCCCCCGGCAAGCGTCAGGACTCCCTCGACCTCGGGTTCCTCACAAGCAAGCTTTGGACGGATAACAACGTTAGCGTGGTATCGAGCGCAAAGAATAGCCTGAAACTTAAATTTGACCCCAAAGCAGGCGGCGCCGATAAACGCCACGATATGGTGTGGATCGACCCCGCCACCCTAAAAGTCTTAAAACGCGAGAAATACCGAGGCAGCGGCGAAATGCGGGTGAGAATGGTCTATTCCGACTTTGAAACCCTCGCAGGCAAGCTTCCGATTGCTACCATGTGCACGATGTATGATGGCAAAAACAATGAGCTCGGCAGCGTGAAATACAAGAACGTGAAGGCAAACGTCGGCCTTGGCGATGCGCTGTTTTCTATGGCGCAGAGGTAGGGATAGGTTCGGAGGTTTCGGGAAAAGGGTTTCCCGAACAACGAATGGGAGGTTTCGGGATTTCCATTCCGCCTGCGGCTCCATTCAAATCCCGAAACACCGAGGCTCAGCGGGAGCTTCGCCCTCCCCAACACCCAGCACCCAACACCCAACACCCATCACCCAACACCCAGCACCCATCACCTATTTGACTCAGACCTCCTGCAAGTATAGAATTAGACTATGAGCAGCGCCAATCCCATTTCACCCAAGACCCGCAGTGATTCCATCGAGATGATTGTCTCCGGGCGGATTTCGAGCGCCGTTTGGCATATCGCCTGGCCTACCGTAGTAAACACCCTTATTCTTAATGCTTACAATGTCATCAATGGCATTTTTCTTGGTATGCTGCCTCATTCTCAGGACCCTCTTGCTGCTGCTGGGGTTGGCGGGGCCGCGCTGATGATGCAGTTTTCTATGGTTATGGGCCTCGCAGCAGGCACGGGCGCACTGGTTAGCCAATTCCTCGGCGCTGAAAAGAATAGTGACGCAAATGAAGCCGCCAGGCAATCTTTGCTGCTTTCGGCAATTATCGGCGGCCTATCTGCGATACCTTTGATTGTTTGGGCGCTTCCGCTGGTAAAGTTTATTGGTACGACAGGCGCTGTATCCCCGCTTGCAGCCGATTATGTTGCGATTATCAGCTACTTTGCTGCTCCCACTTTTATCTATATGATAGCGCTGACGGCGTTGCGAAGCGCCGGCGACATGAAAAGCGCACTCTATGCGGGCGCGGTGATTATTGGTGTGAATACTCTGCTGGATTGGCTGCTGATAATCGGGCCGGGGCCGTTCCCCCAAATGGGAATACAAGGAGCTGCCTGGGCGACCGGCATATCCAGAGTTTTTGCCGTAGGGGTCACGCTGTGGTTTCTGAAGAGATCTGTCCTTCGCGATTCTATATTGCACTTCACGCCTCATACAGGGCTTATGCGCAAGATATTTCAGATCGGTTGGCCCGCCATGCTGACAAACTTTGCATGGACGTTTGCTTACACGATATTTATAAAATTCTTATCTTTCCTGCCAGGCGGTGCGGTCATAATTACCAATGTTCAGGCGGCGCTCACGGTGGGTATGAGAATCGAGTCGCTTTCGTTCATGCCTGGAATGGCGTATAGCCAGGCTGCCACTCCATTGATTGGGCAGAACCTGGGCGCGGGCAAACCCGACCGAGCAACCCGCAGCGCATGGATTGCAACTCTGCATGCTGTCTTGATCATGTCGGCTTTCGGTATAGTTTTCCTTGTGGTTCCGGCCCAGCTCGCCCATGCTTTCACTCGCGACGCATCTGTGGTGACATCTGTTGTTTGGTATTTGCGTCTCAATGCGATTTCGGAGCCGTTTCTAGCCGCAAACATGGTGCTTCGAGGAGCTTTGCAGGGCGCTGGAGATAATATGATGCCGGCAATTATTACGCTGGTTACCAACTATGCCGTCCGCTTGCCTCTCGCATGGTTTCTGGCAATCTATCTCAATTATGGCGCAAAAGGCGCTTGGGCGGCAATGAGTTTGTCCACTATTATGTCTGGAATTCTGATGATTGTCTGGTTCCAGATGGGGCGCTGGCGCAACCGCCATATCGTCGCTCATACACAATCGCCGATTGATTAAATCCGTTCGTTCTTTCCTCCGCCGAGCCCCACTTCGGGTTTAAGCTTTTTGACTACTGAACGGAAACACAATGTGCCCGCCAGCAATACGACGCCCACCATAAGGAATATGGCATGTATACCGAACTTTGCGGCAACGTAACTTGCCGCCATCGGCGCAAGCATAGCTCCGAATGTTCCCACGGAGGATTGGATGGCGTAGGCTCGCCCCCTGAAGCCCTCATCAACTCTTAAACAGGTAAGCGCGCCTGCAGACGGCGAAAGGGAAGCCAGCCATAATCCAGCCGTAAAATACATGCCTGAAAACAACCAAACGTTCTGCACGAAAGCTAATGATATTAAAGATATAGCCGCTCCGACAAGCCCTATGGTGATTGCGCGGTTATAGCCATGATATTCACCAACCCAGGTCCACGTTCGCGCCGAGATTACAAACGCCACCGCAGGCAGTGAGATCACCGCGCCAGAAAGAAGAACCGGCATATGCCCATTAAGATCGCGGATGTGGCCGGCAAGATAGGGGAATATGGCTGCGCTGGGAAACCATGCGAGCAATACGGTGATCATAATGGATATTTGCATATTCGAACCCATCGCGATTTTGAAATCATCAAGCATGCTGGTTTTCTTGCCGGAGAAGGCTTTGTTTGGTTCCAATACAAGCCACAATACAATCAGTGTGCACAGTAAAATCGACATCCCGCTGATCTGCAAAGAGAACCGGAACCCCATCTCTTTGGCCAGGATATTACCTATTACAGGCCCTAGAATCAATCCCATAGCATTTGCACTCTGGGCGGTGGCTACATAACGCGGCGCGAGCGCTTCGGGGGTGTTTGTTGCAATCAAAGCAAACGAACCAGGGATGAAGCCTGTCAGAGCGCCGTTGAGGAACCTGCAAAAAGCAAGCTGCCAAGGCGCATGACAAATACTCATGGCAAAGTATACACCGGCAAGGCAAATGCCGGCTCGGACAATCATGATTTTGCGCCCGTAGGTGTCTCCCATTTTGCCCCAGAAAGGCTGTGCCAATATACTCGAGCCGGATTGGACAGCAAAAATAACGCCAACCCACCAATAATAGTTTTTCTCTCCGCCAATTTCTTTAATAAAGTCAGGTAAATAGGGGATGATTTGGTACCAGCTGAGCGCAGCGAGGAAAATGGTAACGGATAACACTATTATGTTGCGCCTATAGTAAGGCATCTTTCTCGCCTCCTAATGCACAACCAGTTTGCACGGCAGAGCTCAAAATGGCGGGAGCGTGTGAGAATCGAACTCACCCAACGCCTTACTCAGACGTCACACAGGTTTTGAAGACCAGGCAAGCCACCAGGCCCAATCCGCCCCCATTTTTGCCAGATAATTATGAATTTTGAATACTGAATTATGAAAGGGGAAGGGATATGCGCTCCCTTCATTCAGCATTCATAACTCAGCATTAGAGATATTTATTCTATGCTGTTTCACGTTCTTAGTCAATGAAAAAATCGCTCCCAACAAAAATAGGTATTGACAAGCTGGTTTTTATGGCATAAAGTGGAGTATAGGAAATAGAACGCAGGAGAAAGCCATGAAAATGAAATCTGTAATGAGGCTGACGTTGGTTGTCGCTTTGTTGGCGATGTCGGCTGGCATGATTGTCTATTCGGTTAAGTCCGTTAGATATCATGTTGGGCAAGACCGGATCAGCGAGTTGACAATGAATGTGTGGAGCCTGTCCGAGGGAATTGTGCGAGATGGCAGCGGCAATCTGGCATATAGAGACGCGATGATCAATACGGACAACAGGCCGTATGTTCAGGTTGCAAGCGCAAATTTATCTGTAGCTATTTCTGCGATGCAGAGCGCCGCGATTACTGCAACGTCGGCAAAGAAGCCTGCAGTAAAGGCAGCAGTAAAGCCTGCAGTCAAGAAGCCTGTTGCCACAAAGCTGGCAGCGAAAAAAACTGTAGTCAAAAAGCCTGCGGTGAAAAAGCCTGCAGCTAAGACGCCGCCCAAAAAGACGGCGCCAAAGCCCGATCCAAATGCAGCCTGCCCCACGTGAGGGTAATATGACGAAAGGTGGTTATGGGGGCCATAATCACGAGAGCTAAGAAATTAAGAATAATAAGATACACCTTACAGATCATTGCTTTAATTGCGCTGAACCTGAGGTTTCTTAACCTACACTTTTTGTTCCCAAGTGCGGTATTGACGGGAATGCGGTGCATGGGTGCGCCCGTCTTTTACTGCGACAGTTGCCCGTGGTCGGTGATGGCGTGCCCGCTGGGCATGTTCATGCGCTACTCCAAGATGCGTCTTTTTCCGTTTATCACGGTGGCTATGCTGGCGATAGTTGGCGCTTTTGGGGGCAGAATTATATGCGGGTGGGTATGCCCATTTGGCCTTCTTCAGGACCTGCTTTACAAAATACGCACCCGAAAGCTTGCGATACCGCCTCAAGCAAGGTATTTGAAATACGTGATATTGGTCGTGTTCTTAGTCGGAGTGCCTTACTTCTTCCCGACTTCCAAATTCTCGTTTTGTGATGGCTGCCCGTCAGGCACGCTCGAAAACATGCTGCCGAAGGCATTTATTGGACATTTCAGCGTGAGTTCTGGGCTTTTCAACGGGTTCACGCCGCGGTTTTATACCAGGGTGTCTATTCTTCTAGCCACTCTGCTTCTTTCTGTTTTCGTCTCAAGAGGCTTCTGCCGAACTCTTTGCCCACTCGGCGCAATATTCGGCCTATTTAACAAATTCTCCATATTCAGGTATAATCAGACATTCCAAAAGTGCAATAGCTGCGGCGGCTGCAAGAAAGTCTGTCCCGTGGATATTGACCCGGTTAAAGAAATCAACGGCGCCGAGTGCATTAGATGTTACGAATGCACCACTACCAAACATATCAAAATGGGAGTAAAATAACGAATGAATGGAGGTTATGGCTTATGACTGCTAATATGAGTAAGATTGGGATGTATGCTGCTGGCGCAACTATTGCATTGGCTGTTTTTGGCGGCGGATGTTCTGGGCCGAAAACCGAGCTGTTCAACCCGGAAACCTATAAAGGGCCGGTTGGCAATGTCGTTCTGTCGAGCAAAGGCGAGACTATGCTTTATCTGCGAAACATAGATAGTGGCGGCTATATGACGGTCAATACCAAGAGCGCAAAGCTTAAACTGCCGATCGGCAAATACGACCTGTTTGACTATACGTCGACAGTTCAGGGCAGAGACGGCAAAACGTGGGTTTTGTCAGGTGGACCCGCAGACCCGATGAAGCCGATTGCTTTTGATGTGACGTTGACCAAGACCGTAAGTCTGAAAATTGGCGCGCCGCTTACGGCATCTATCAAGGTGACCCAGAAAGGCAATAAGACCGTCAATATGGACTTGGTGATGTTGGGCAGCGGTGGTGACAAGTGTCAGATATTCCAAGGCGACGGCTCCAGCACTCCTCCCGGCTTTGTGGTAATGTCTAAGACACGCAAGGCGCTAATGTCTGGAAAGTTCCAATATGGCTGAGGCGGCGCCTGCACGTATTCCGGTGGAATACCTTCCAATATCAAAGGCAAAGTCACAGTGCGCCCGATTATCAATGCTGGGCCGTTTAATATTACAGTTAAAGATACCAAATGGACTAGAAAATAGAGTATTATTATATGAACCAATTTCAAATGACGAGAGAAAGGAGGTAGTGACTATGAATATAAACATTAAGACAATCGGGCTATGCGTTGCTGTGCTGGCTGTTTGCGGCATAAGTATGGCGGCTGAGGTTACTTCGCCGGTGATGTCTAAACCCGCCACTGCTGTTACCGCGCCAAAGTTCGAGCAGTTTGACCCCGCGACTTACAAAGGGGATACAGGTATCATTACTCTGCCGTGTGCGGGTCGAAGCATGTTGCTGTTGCGCAAGTTCAAAGGCGGCGAGCTCGGAGATTATCTGCAGGTAAGTAGCACAAAGAAATTAGTTGTTGTTCCGGTTGGCTCTTATAAGGCGCAGTTCTGCTTCGTTACTGTGCCCGGCAAGGGTGGCACAACATTTTTCATCAATGCCAATGGCAGCAAAACAGATAAGCCAATCCAGATAAAGGCGGGGAAATCGATTACTCTTCCGACGGTACAAAAGCTCCTTGCATCGACCAAGTCTGCCAAGACTGGCGCCATTGTTCTTCCGTATGATGGCGAATCTAAGATAACTCTGATCTCCGCGGATAACAAGAATGGTTATCTTCAGGCTGCATCCAAATCCAAGACCCTGACGATCCCTGTTGGGAAATATATGGTTGGCAACTACTCCAGCGTCGTGACAGACAAAAGCGGTGACAAGTGGAGCGTGACCGTTACCCCAGGGTCAGACAAGGGCGCAAATAACATCGAAGTTAAGCAGGGAGCAAGTATTAAGCTCGGCTCATTAGAGTCAGTCACCGCATCCATAACAGCGAATCAGAACGGTGACAAAGTCACCATGAACCTGCAAATGTCGGCGGCTGACGGCGCCAAATACACGATTCAGCGAGCTGACGGCAAGGGCGATCCGCCCAGTTTCGAGGTCTTGAGCGAGTCCGGCGACGTTGTGTTATCCGGCAAGTTCGCTTATGGTTGAGGCGGCACCTGCACGTATTCCGGTGGAATACCCTCAACTCTCAAAGGCAAGGTTACCGTCCGTCCTGTTCTCAAAACAGGACCGTTCAAAGTAAAAATCCAAAATACCGACTGGACAGTGCAGTAGCGTTTCGCGGAACTGTCCGGTTGCAAAAACCGAGGCAGGAATCGTGAATCAAGAGCTATTACGCAAGCTTCCCTCAATTGATGAGATAATGAACACGCAGGGAGCCAGGCGGTTAATTGAAGAACATGATAGAGATGTGGTAGTGGACGCCGCGCGGGTGGTTGTGGACCAGATTCGGTCTGAGGTCATTCGCGGCGGCGACACTGTCTTATCGCCCGATGCCATATTGGGCCGCGTCGCATCATATCTGCGCGCCAAGTTTTCCCCTTCCCTAAAACACGCTATCAATGCCGCCGGGATTATTCTGCACACGGGTCTTGGTCGAGCTATGCTCCCAAAGGCCGCTGTGGACGCAGTCAACGATGTGATAAAAGGCTACTGCACCCTCGCCGCAGACCTCGAAAACGGCCAGAGAACCACGCGAGATGTTCACTTCAGTGATATCCTCTGCGAGCTCACAGGGGCCGAAGCCGCCACCATCGCTAACAACAACGCAGCCGCCACCATGCTGGTCCTCAACACCCTTGCGAGGGGAAAAGAGGTGATTGTGTCGCGCGGGCAGCTTGTGGAGATTGGCGGGGCGTTCAGGATGCCGGATGTTATGGAGCAGAGCGGCGCGATTATGCGCGAGGTCGGAACCACCAATAAGACCCATCTGCGCGACTATGCCGCCGCCATCAATGAAAACACCGGCGCTATTTTGCGGGTGCATATGAGCAACTATCGCATAGTCGGTTTCTTCGAGGAACCTGGCATTGAGGAACTGACAAATCTCGCGCACGATCACAATATCCCGATTATAGATGACCTCGGCAGCGGCGCGCTGGTCGATCTGAACGAATTTGGCCTTGAAAGCGAGCCTATGATCCGCGACAGCATCCGTGCAGGTGTTGACGTTGCATGTTTCAGCGGCGACAAGCTCATCGGCGGCCCGCAGTGCGGGATAATGGTCGGCAAGGCGGATGTTATCAAAGCGATAAAGAAGAACCCGCTATCGAGGGCGATGCGCGTGGGCAAGCTGGAAGTGGCTGCTCTGGAGGCGACATTAAAGCTATTTTTGGACCGCGAGAAACTCTACGCAAATCACCCGACCTACAAAATGTTCTCTATGAGCGTGGAAAGCATAGAAAATCGTGCTATAAAGGTTGTTAAGAAAATTAGCGGCGTTTCAAGTGATATCGCCGAGATATCGGTAATAGACGGTACAACGCAGGTCGGCAGTGGGTCAGTTCCCGCCCAGGCTATTCCAACCAAACTATTAAGCGTAAGGCCAATAACAATATCCGCATCGGCATTTGCCAAGAAACTCAGATATTATGACACTCCCGTCTTCGCCAGAATCCACCAGGACGCCGTGCTGCTGGATTTCCGAACAATCCAGCCTGGCGAAGACGCGACCGTCGCAAAAGCGCTTGTCGCTGTCGCGAGTGCTGAATTATGAATTATGAATTATAAATGGGAAGGGAGTGCGAGGCGCTGTTCGGCCAGGATCTCTGATCCGGCCGCGCTGACAGCAAACTTAAAACTTAGGACTTAAAACTTACAACCATGATTGATATCGAAAAACGCAAAAAAATAATGGCGCGCTCCATAAAGCTGGGGCATTGCATCTGCAATCCGAAAAAGGGCTGCCCGTGTGATATTTTTAAGGAAAAAGATGTCTGCCCGTGCGCGGGTGAACGGGTGGAGAATGCGGTCGAAGAGGTTCGCTTGACGAGCCTCGTCGAAAAAGCAGGCTGCGCATCCAAAATCAACCAAAGTGATCTCAAAAAAGTCCTTGCGGGGCTGCCGGATGTATTCGACCCGAACGTGCTCGTCGGCACCAACACTTGCGACGACGCCGGGGTCTATAAGCTCGATGACAACACCGCACTGGTGCAGACGGTGGATGTTTTCACGCCAAGCGTGGATGATCCTTACACATTCGGCCAGGTGGCGGCTGCAAACTCGCTGAGCGATGTCTACGCGATGGGCGGCACACCCCTCACGGCGCTCTCAATTATCGGCTTCCCTATCGAGACCATCAGCCATCGGGTTATGACCCAGATGCTGCGCGGCGGAATGGACAAAATGCGCGAGGCCAGCGTGGTAATCATTGGCGGTCACAGCATTAACGACCATGAGCCTAAGTTTGGCTACGCGGTCACGGGCATCGTGAACCCATCAAAAATCACAGCCAATAACACGGCCAAACCAGGCGATGTGCTGGTTCTAACCAAGCCGCTGGGGGTTGGCATAATAAGCTTCGCGGGCCAACTCGGCGCGGCATCGGAATCGGCCCTGAACGCCGCCGCTGCTTCCATGATCGAGCTTAACAAGGTTCCCGCAGAGGTTATGATGGAGATAGACGTGAGCTCGGCAACAGATGTTACCGGTTTTGGTCTGCTGGGGCATCTGGGAGAAATGGTCTCGCAGAGCAGCGTCAGTGCAGAGATCTGGGCGGATTCTATTCCAATCTTCGATGAGGTTTTGGACTACATCTCGCGCGGGATGATTTCCGGCGGGGTCGAGCGCAACATCGAGCATTCTTCCCAGATTGTAACCGTCGCCGATGATGTCAGCGAGGCGATCACCTACGCGCTCTACGACCCGCAGACCTCGGGCGGCATGCTGATGGCCGTCCCCGAGGCCAAAGCAAACGCCCTGGTTTCTCTCTTGAAAGAGCGAGGGGTAGCCTGCGCAGAGATCATAGGCCGAATAACAGGCAAATCACAAGGTGAAATTATAGTAAAGAAAGCTAACGCACTCCCTCTCCTGGGGGAGAGGGCTGGGGTGAGGGCGCAGCCTAACGTAAACGCACAACCCAGCATCCTGAGCTCCGTCGAAGGGTGCGGCCAAATCTTAACAAACCCGGAGGATAAACCAATGTCAAACGATACAGATTGCTGCTCAGGCGGCTCTGAGGCATCCGGCACAAGCGCAGGTGAGCTATTCTCCGAATTCTGCGGCGCAAACCTGGCTGACGGCGCAGTCTCACTCCGCACAAAAGAACTGATGGCGATAGCGCTTTCTTTAGTAACCAAATGCGAGCCATGCGTCAATATCCACATCAACAAAGCAAAGAATATGGGCATCACCGACGCCGAAATTCAAGAGTGCGTCAATATGGCAATAATGTTCGGCGGCGCGCCCGTTATGATGTTTTACAACAGTATTAAGTCATAAGTTATAGGTCATAAGTAGGGAGTTTACGATTGAGAGAAAGTGGTAATCCAGCATCCTGAGCTGCGTCGAAGGACGAAGGATGCGGTCAACAGAAGAACTGACCGCTGACAGCTACTGATAACTTATAACTTATAACTTATAACTTACAACCCAAGGAAACTAACTTGACAGATCACGCAATTATAGGCACCGCCGGGCACATCGACCACGGCAAAACTGCCCTCACAAAGGCCCTCACGGGCTTCGATACGGATACGCTCGCCGAGGAAAAACGGCGCGGCATAACCATTGAGCTGGGTTTCGCGTTCATGGAGACGCCCGGCTTCGATAAGCAGGTCATATTCATAGACGTGCCGGGGCATGAGAAGCTCATCAAGACGATGGTCGCGGGTGCGAGCAACCTCGATGCTGCCCTGCTGGTTGTTGCCGCCGATGAGGGAATCAATGTGCAGACCCGTGAGCATTTCGATATCCTCCGGCTGCTGGATATCGCGCACGGAGTGGTCGCGCTTACCAAATCTGATCTGGTCGATGAAGACCGCATTGCAGCCGTCACCGCTGAGGTTCAGAACCTGGTCGCAGGTTCGTTCCTGGAAAATGCGCCGATTATTCCTGTTTCGGCTATCACCATGCAAGGCCTGGACGAGCTCAAGGCAGCGATAGTTGATGCTGCCCGAAAAGTCCAAAAGCGCGCGGACAGCGGCATCTTCCGAATGCCTGTAGATAGAGTTTTTACGATGCACGGCTTCGGCACGGTAGTCGCTGGCACAATCCTTTCGGGCGAGGTCAAGCTCGGCGACAAGCTGGAGGTATTGCCGGACGGCATCGTCTCGCGGGTTCGCGGCATTCAGGTTCACGGTCAGAGTGTGCAGCGCTCGGAAATCGGCAAGCGCACCGCAATCAATCTTCAGGATATAAAGAAGGACCAGCTCAGGCGTGGGCAGGTGGTCTGCGCGCCGGGTTCGCTCAAGCCATCAAGCCGCATGGACATCCGATTGCAAGTGCTCGAAAATTACCCGGAAGAGCTCAAAAACCGCATCCGCGTGAGGTTTCATGTCGGAACAGACGAAGTAATGGCACGGCTTTTGCTTTTGGACTGCGACAAGGTACAGCCGGGCGACACGGCTCTCGCGCAGCTCGTGCTTGAGTCGCCTACGGTCGCGCTGCCCAAAGATCGCTTCGTAATTCGCGCGTTTTCATCTATGCAAACCATCGGCGGCGGGGCTATATTGGACGCGCACCCCGTCCACCACAAGCGCTTTGATGAGGCCATTTTAGACTCCCTCGAAAAGCGGCAGGGCGATCTTTGCGATGTTCTTGAGCAGGCTTTCACCAAATCCGGCAGCGACCCGCTCTCCATCACCGATGCGGCCGCGGCTATAGGCGAGAGCGAAGAAGATGTGCTTAAGGCGGTTGACGAACTGAGCGCATCCGGCGAAATAAAGAGAATTACGCCGCGAAATCTGGAAAACGTCCCGCGCGACCCCAGTAGGGAGACTTATATTCATGCGAAGATTTTCGATGATCTCACGCAAAAGCTGATCGTTATCATGAAAGAATTCTTCGCCAAAAACCCATACAAGCTCTACATGGGCCCGGCTGATTTGCAGTCTCGCTTTATGAAACTCGCGCGCAGGCCGGTGTATGAGGCCGTAATGATCGAGCTTCGGCAGGCAGGCAAGCTAATTTGGAAAGACGGCAGAGTCACCCTTTCGGACCGCGAAATCCAATTCAGAGTTGGCGAGCGGCAGCTTGCCGAACGCATCGAGAGGCAATATGACGAATCCGGCTTCAGCTCCCCGCCGGAATATGAAGTATTCGACAGCCTTCGCATCACGCCGGATACGTTCGAGAACATCATAACTGCCCTAATCGAGCAGGGAAAGCTGATAAGGCTGGGCGAAAAAGTCACTTATCACACCAAGCATCTTAAAGCGACAAAACAGATAGTCGCGGACCTAATCACTAAGCACAACGGCATCTCCGCAGCCGAACTGCGCGATTCTCTGGGCGTCACCAGAAAATATGCCGTCGCCATTCTTGAATATTTCGACGACCAGCAATTCACCAAGAGAGTGGGCGAGAAACGGGTTCTGAAATAGGGCATCACTTGTTGGGGCAGATTTGCAATCTGGCCCCGCATTGCATTCACGGGCAGGATTGCAAATCCTGCCCGAACACAGGTAGAGGAGTAGAATATAATTGAAAGAAACAAGCGGAATTACATTACAGGATGTTCAGACGGTTTACAGCGGCGCTGAGGGTGACCTCTGGGAAATGGTCATGGGCCAGCAGATTCACATTGGCGGTTTCAAGTCATCGAGGGACCTTGCCGAGCGGGCAGGCATCAAGCCCGACACACATGGTGTTGATCTCTGCTGCTGCAATGGCGCAGGGATGCGTTTTCTTATGAGGTTCATGGGTGTTAGCCGAATGACCGGTGTGGACGCCACCCAGACAGTGATCGAGCGCGGCATTGAGCGCTGCCTTTTGGAAGGCCATGCGGATCAATCGAATTATGTGCTTGCTGATGTCTGCGAAACGGGTCTCGATGATGCCAGTGCGGACTTCGTTTGGGGCGAGGACGCCTGGTGCTACGTTGTGGATAAGCCAGCCCTTATCGCCGAGGCCGTCAGATTGGTAAAACCTGGCGGAACTATCGCTTTTACTGATTGGGTAGAGGGCCCCGCCGGATTGTCTGATGAAGAGGCCGAGCGGTTTATGAAATTCATGAAGTTCCCGAGTATCCAGGACATCATCGGCTACTCGGACCTGCTCAAGAAGAACGGCTGTGAGGTAATGATCGCCGAGGATACAAAGCGCTTCGGGCCTTATGTCGATCTTTATCTGAACATGCTCGATATGCAGCTGACCTCAGATGCCCTTCGCATAATCGGTTGGAACACTGATTTGATGCAGGCAATGGCAGGCGAAATGGTCTTCATGCAGCAGCTAGCCCAAGCAGGCAAAATCGCCCAAGGCATATTCGTAGCTAAAAAGCAGTAGAGAGATAGATCGTCGGGGAAATCTGTTCCCCGATGCAAGTTTAGATCGTCGGGGAAATCTGTTCCCCGATGCAAGTTTAGATCGTCGGGGAAATCTGTTCCCCGACACACGTTTGCGGATATCTGATCCGCCTGATCATCTGCCAAGGCTGTACTGGCGGAATGGATTTCCGCATACCTGCGCCCTGGAACAGATTTCCAGGGCGATCAAATTTCCGCATACCTGCGCCCTGGAACAGATTTCCAGGGCAATCAACATACAGAGGTAAGAATGGCAAAGTGTTCTAATAAAAAACCGATAAAGGCAGGCTCCTGTGCAACCAAAGGCACACCGATAGAGTGGTTCGAAGATATGATCGACCACTGCTATGACTACGCGCAGGCCGCTAAGAATGCCGGAAAACCGATTGTAGGCATAATGTGCGAATACGCACCTCGCGAGCTGATAATGGCGGCGGGTGGGGTGCCCGTATGCCTCTGCGGTGGCTCGGCCAAGACCATCCCCGCCGCCGAGGAGCACTTGCCCTCTAACCTCTGCCCGCTGATCAAATCAACCTACGGCTATCATCTGCTTGGCACGAATCCGTTTTTGGAAATGGCAGACCTTATCGTTGCGGAAACCACCTGCGATGGCAAAAAGAAGATGTTCGAGCTGATGGAGGATTCTCGGTCTGTCTACCTGATGGAACTCACCCAGAAGCAGGACGACCCAGACGCATTCGAGCACTGGGTAATCGAGCTGCGCAAGCTCAAATCCCACATGCAATCTCGCTTTAACGTAGAAATTACACCCGATAAAATCAATGAGGCAATCGAGGTCATGAACCGCGAACGCAGGCTGCGGCGCACTCTGGCCGAGTTCATGAAATCAGATAATCCTCCCATCACAGGCCGCCAGCTCTTGAAGCTCAAAAGCATAATCTCAGGCATCCCTGCAGACCTTGAACAGTATGAAAGCATAATCAGCCATCTTACTAATCAGTCTGATACTGCCAGCCTCGGCTCGCGTGTGCGGGTTCTTTTGACTGGCGTACCCACCGTCCACGGCGCCGAGCGGGTAATAGATATCATCGAAGACATCGGCGGGCTGGTGGTTTGTATGGAGAACTGCACCGGTTTGAAGCCGATTATTGAGGAGGTGGAAGCTAACGCGCCCGACCCCATCCGCGCGCTCGCCGAGAAGTATTTCCGGCTGCATTGCTCGGTTATGACCCGCAACACCAGACGCATGGACTACTTGCGCAAGCTCGCCGAAGAGTATCGCGCGGAGTGCATTATCGACCTGATCTGGCAGGCTTGCATAACCTATGATATCGAGTCCTACCATGTGCGCAAGCTATCGGAAAATGTGTTAAACCTGCCATATCTGCGCATAGAAACCGACTATTCACCATCAGATTCCGCGCGAATAGCCATGCGCGTTGAGGCGTTATACGAGACCGCTCGAAACGGCTCTCGAAGTAGAAATAGTGCTGCAAGTGAGTAAGCGAATCATTTATAGCTGCCCATTCGTGCCCGCCGAATGGATTGCGGCGCACGGGCTTGAGCCTTCTCGCATCATCCCAAAGATGACAAGTTCCGGCGCGCCAAATGGCGTCTGCCCTTACGCGCAGGCTTTCACAGAGGCAATCGCGGAGGAATCTGACGCAGCAGCAATAATTTTCACCACAGTCTGCGACCAAATGCGGCGCATATCGGAAACCGCCGCCGCAAGAACATTCAAGCCCATTTTCCTAATGAACGTCCCTCATACTTGGCAAAACCCAGGCGCACACAGGCTCTACAGAGATGAACTGGAGCGCCTCGGGCGGTTTTTGGAGAAGCTGAGCGGGACGAATCCATCTGGAGGCGATCTGACGGGGATAATGTCTCAATATGGCGAAATTCGCCAACAAATTCTTGATTCCCGCCCAAACCTGACCGCTCGGCAATTCTCTGAGATGATGGCCGCGTTTCACCACAATCCCTGTTGCTTCGGTATCCTGATGCCGAAGCCGACCCCGCAGGGGTCGAGAAATAACCTGCTGCCAGTCGCTCTAATCGGCGGCCCATTAACAAGCGAAGCATTCGGAATATTTGATCTAATCGAGCAAGCTGGCGGATACGTGGCTCTCGACGGTACAGAAACAGGCGAGCGCACGCTGCCTGCCGCCTTCGACCGCCGCAGCATCGCCATCCTGAGGCTCTCGAACATCCTGAGGCTCTCGAAGGATGACCCCCTCGGAACACTTGCCGATGCATATTTTGGGCACATCCCTGACCCGTTCCGCAGGCCCAACAGCGAGTTTTTCAAATGGCTGAAGCAAATGATCGACGAGCGCGGCATTCGCGGCATTATCCTGCGCCACTATCTGTGGTGCGATATCTGGCGCGCGGAAGCGCAGCGAATAGCCGACTGGGCCGGGCTGCCATTTCTGGAACTCGACGCTGGCGACGGCGGCCTGGAACCCAGCCGCACCCTCTTTCGTCTGGAGGCGTTTATGGAGGTTATCACCCAGTGAATGAGCCTCGCATAATATCATTTGATGAGTGGGATTCGCACTACATTCAGCTTCGCGATGCCGGGATGATGGAGCCATCCTACGGCGGCCCGCTGCGAAGGCATGTGGACGATGGCGGCGACACCCGCCTGCTTCGCCTGCGCTACGATAATTCCGCCGCGTCCCTTCGGCTTTGGAACTTCCTACTAACCGAGGAAGACCGCCTGCGCGCCGCCAGGGCAGAGGGCAAAAAGCTGGTTGGGACTATGAAAGACCTCGGCACGGTGCCTGTAATGGCATATTCACTGCCGAATTTGGTAGCGTTCTATCCAGACGGTGCATGGTGGATTCCGTGCGTGATGGAAATGAACGCCGGTCTGCTGAGCATCGCATCATCGCTGGGCATCGATGAAACTTTTTGCCCGGTGCGCGCGATGATCGGTGCGTTCGTTACCCAGGCGCACTTCCCGCTTCCCGATTTGCTCACTTGCAGCGTGGGCGCGACCTGCGACGATTTTTCCGCGATTGCGCAGCGCCTCGAGGGGCTCGACCACCCGATTCTATGGTGGGAGATTCCCAGCCGCCGCCATCCAGACACCAACGAGGCTTCAATCATCCTGCCAGGCGGATTTTCCGCGCCCGTAAGCCAGGTAGAGTTCGTCAAAAGTGAACTTGAGCGCATACGAATATCGATAAGCAACCTGGCTGGAATGCCTTTGGACGATAAAACGCTGGCTCGCGGCATACGCGCTGCCAATCGTGTCCGCAGAATTCTTTCTGAGCTGAGAATACTCGTATTCACCGCCGAAATCTGCCCCATGCCTGCGCTTGAAATGCAGATTGCGGAAATGCTCGCCATACATTATTGCTCTGACCGCGAAGAGGCTGAAATAGTTCTCTGCGAACTTCTAACCGAGGTCCGCGCGCGAGTTTCTGAAGGAGTTGGCGTGCTGTCTGCCGAAGCGGTTCGTGTGTTTTGGGTGAATCCCGTTGCAGATCTCCGCACTATGAACCTGCTGGAAGATTGCGGAGGGCGGATTTGCGGCACGGAATACCTTTTTGCGCATGCGCTGGACGAAATCCGCGAGGACCTCCCGCCTATGGAAGCTCTCGCAAGAATTGCGCTGGCAGACCCAATGGTCGGGAGCGCAAATGACCGCGCACAGCGTATAATAGAGGATGCATGCGCTTTCGGCGCTGAGGCAGTAATCATCTCTAGAATCCCGGGGGCCAGCCACTGCGCAACTGAGGGCGAAGTCATCGCAGATTTGGTTAGATCGGAGCTTGGCTTGCCTGTGGTGGAAATAGAAGTGCCGCCGATCACAGACGCGATGATCCCAACGCTCAGAACACGCATAGAAGCATTGATCGAAACAGCCATACGGAGGAATGAATGATTTCAGTGGGAGTTGACGCCGGTTCGAGGGCGATAAAGATAGTTTTGCTGGACACTCAGAGCCGAGAGGTTGTGGCGTCCGGGGTGGTTGCGCAGGGAGTTCATAGCAATGATTTAGCCAACGATTTGCTGCGCGACCTTCTCGAAAGAAGCGGGCTAGGCGTCGGCGATATAACCCGCACGGTTGCCACTGGTTACGCCAGAAATATGATAGACTTCGCAGACACCACCGTCACGGAGATCACCTGCCATGCGCGCGGGGTGCATAATGTTGCGCCTGAGGCAGCGACGATAGTTGAAATCGGCGGGCAAGACAGCAAGCTCCTTCGGCTGGGTTCTAACGGCAGCGTGAGAGATTTCTCTATGAATGACCGCTGCGCTGCCGGTACTGGTCGATTCTTAGAAGTCGTAGCAGACCGTCTGAGCGTGCCTCTGGACCAACTCGGCCCCATGGCAGCCCGAAGTCAGAATCCGGCTTCAATAAGCAGCACATGCATAGTTTTTGCCGAGACTGAGATCATCGGCCTCCTGGCAACCGGCATCAGCGCGGATGACATAGTTGCCGGCGTTCAAAATTCGATAGCGATCCGCATAGCCGCGATGGCGGGCAGGGGAGTTGCCGCACCCGTGGTTTTTACCGGCGGCGTGGCGATTGTCCCAGGAATGGATCGCGCGCTCGAATCTGCCTTAGGCCAAAGCATATCCATAGCGCCCAATCCCCAGATGACCGGCGCTCTCGGGGCTGCGATTATCGCTGCAGATAAAAATTATAACAAATAGCAATAAACGTGAAAAGGCCGAAAGATGCCTCGCCGAGCTATCCCAACGCTTCCCAAATGGTAACTTAAGTATTTCGGGACTTCATCCCTAAACAGACTGTACTATAGCGCTTTTTGGTATCGGGACTGAAGTCCCGATACACCGCAAATGGGTGGTGGCAAAAAGTGACGGCAGTTTTCTCTCAAGTCCAAAGGTCAGTTCGTTTCGGGAACAAGCTTTCTGAAACACCAAAATCCTGGTCAGCCCCATTTACCCGCGCTGTTGGCGCACTCATCGGAGTGACACTCCGATGAGTACAACGGATTATGATCCAGCAGAGCTTAAGATACGCCTCTTCTACTAGTCAGCAGATTGTAGATCAGCACGATCACCGCGATTACCAGTACGATGTGAATTAAGTTGCCGACGTGGCCCAGCAGACCCAGCAGCCACAGGATAACCAGAATCACGAATATTGTCCATATCATTTCTTGTCACCTCCTTCCGCAACGAACAACTAACCAAAACCTTGCTCTCTCGTCGAGCCGTGGTGGGTCGGGCAAACACATCGTGTACCTCGCCTATCTTGACCGAGACCACACGATCTATTTGCATATCTGTGGCACAATAGACTACCCCCATTCCACCTCTACCGAGTTCAGAATCGATTCGATATCGTCCATTTAGGATTTGTGGTTCTGTTGCTGAACGCACTGGTTACTCCGCTGACTATCGTTTTCGCACCGCTAGGGCAATGCTGCAACCCAAAACCATTATCGCGCCAAGAAAAGCCGATACTATCGACCCTATGTAGTACACTCGAATCGTCTCGGCCTCACGAGCCGCAGCTTTGCCCCCAACGCCGATGGCTAACTGGCCGAGCATACTGTTATTTGTGTCAATTTGGGGCTGATAATGTTGCCAGCCATACAAATCTGCTGTAAGAAGTAACAAACCAAACACTAGTCCGGCTATGACCGACATATAGTCTTTCCTGCCAGTCAGTAACTCTCCGACTGCCACGATCACCGCGACTACCAGTAGAATCACGAATATTGTCCATATCATTTCTTGTCACCTCTTTCCGCAACGAATAACTAACCGAAACCTTGCTTTCTTGTCGAGCCGTGGCGGGTCGGGCAATCCCATTGTGTCCACCACGGCATTTCACGTTCAACTACCGCCAGCGCCTGGCGGCTGCCCCAACAGTTTCGTGCTCAGGACGCGCCTCAATGGCTGCCTGAGGGTGGTGTAGTAGAGTCGGGTGACGAAGTGCCTGCCGCTCCGGAAGGTCCAGCAGGACCAGACGCACCCGACGGCCCGGAAGGTCCCGGCGTACCGGAAGGTCCCTGAGGACCTTGGGGGGCCGAAGGGGCCGGAGACCCTGCAGGACCCTGTGGCCCTTGTGGCCCTGGTGTCGTTACAGTGGGTTGCGGTACCACAACCGTGTTCTCCCGGCTCGGAGCCCACCAGGCCAAGTAGCCGATCATTAGGATGGCGATGATCACCACCAGGATGATCACCAACATTGTCAAGGCAGATCTTTCACCTGATGAAGGATCTTCTACGTAAGGGCTCATGTGTATATCTCCTTTCAATGCACCGCACCCGGTTGTCTGGACACGGTTTTGCATTATGCCGCTACTGGTTGTAAGCGCTCGTGTTCGTAGCGCCGCCGGGCTTCTAGCGGCGTGATGAAGCCCAGCTTTTCCAGCCGCCAAAAGCGGTTGTAGTTATCACGAAACTCTAGCACAGTCTGTTTCACCTCGGCAAGGTTTTGTTGTATCGGGAAACCCCTTTCATTATACCGATACATGCACGAAGATTTCGGGAAAAGGGTTTCCGAAATAATTGTAAATTGTTGATGGCATCCAAAGCAGTTTGATTGCTATGATGCTCTGATGGTATGATTACTATCAGAAAATGATTCAAAACGAGGTAAACTAATGTCACACGAACACGACCAAGATAACGAATGCGACTGCGGCTGCGAAGGCCATGGCAATAGCATAATCCTATTCCAGGGAGACAGCATCACGGATTGCGACCGAGACCGCGAGGACCCTTACAGCCTCGGCGCAGGCTACCCAATGCTTATCGCTGCCCAATATTTGGCGAAGCGCCCTGAGCTGCCGGTGGAATTTATGAACCGCGGTATCGGCGGCGACCGCACCAAAGACCTCCGAGCCCGTTGGAATGAGGACTGCATCGTGATTCAGCCTGATCTGATCACGATTCTTATTGGCATAAACGATGTCTGGCGGCGCTATGACAGCAACGACGCCACCTCCGTCGCCGAGTTTGAGGACAATTATCACGATATCCTCACGCGCACAGTCGAGGCCACCGAAGCGGGCATTATTCTGATGGAGCCGTTTGTGCTGCCAGTTCCTGACGACCGCAACGAATGGCGCGAAGATATTGACCCGAAGATCCACGTAGTGCGCGCGCTCGCCCGCGAGTTCGATGCCACCCTAATTCCGATGGATGGCATCTTCGCCCAGGCATCGGCAAAGCGCGAACCGGCTTTCTGGGCAGCAGACGGTGTCCACCCAACCCTCGCAGGCCACGGCCTGATTGCAAAAGCATGGCTCGATGCGGTGGGGGTTCTCTAAATTATTAATCGCGAAATGCCGAAAACGCGAAATGGATTTCAAATCCGTCCGCACAAACCTGATTTTTGCTGAAAGCTGACAGCTGATTGCTGATAGCTACTTATTACTTACAACTTAAAACTTAAATACTAAAACCGGAGGTTTTAACTTGAAAAGCTTACTGGAAAGACTTGCAGCGGGTGAGATTCTCATTTCAGACGGCGCCATGGGCACGTTCTTGCAGGCAAAAGGCTTGGCGCCGGGCGAGTCGCCTGAGGCTTGGTGTGTTTCGCACCCGGACGCCGTAAAAAGCGTCACCGAAGCTTACATCGCGGCTGGCAGCGACATAATCGAGACAAATTCATTAGGTGGAACAAGCTATAAGCAAAAAGAGTTTGGCCTCGAAGATAAAGTCATCGAATTCAACATTGCCGCCGCTAAACTCGCCAGGGAAGCAATGGGCGATAAAGGCTGCGTCGCAGCTTCCGTTGGTCCCACCGGCCAGATAATAGAGGACGAAGGCGGTATGGCTTCTCCTGAGGCCCTTTACGATGCTTTCAAGGAGCAGGCCATGGCGCTGGAAGAAGGCGGAGCGGATGCGGTTTGCATAGAAACCATGTCATCGGTCGCCGAAGCCGTGCAGGCAATCAAAGCCGCAAAAGAAAACACCAAGCTCACAATCATCGCCACATTCACATTCGAACCGGGCGCAAGGGGCTTCCGTACGATGATGGGTGTCACCCCGAAAGCCGCCGCCTTGGCTTCGGTTGAGGCTGGCGCGGACATAGTTGGCGCGAACTGCGGCAGCGGCATCGATAATATGATAGAAATCACCAGGCAGATTCGTGCAGCGGTTCCAAACACGCCGATTATGATTCAAGCGAATGCCGGAGCGCCTGTCCTTGAGAATGGCAAGACCGTCTTCAAAGACACCCCGCAGGACATGGCCGCGAAGGTCCAAGAACTGATAGCTGCGGGCGCGAACATCATCGGAGGCTGCTGCGGCACTACTCCCGAGCACATCCGGGCAATAGCCGAAGCCGCAAAAGGCAACAAAGGCGGCGGCGAATGCTGCTGCTGCGGCTGCAAATAAACTGTGGTTGTGTGGTATTTCGGGATTTGACAGGCTGTGGTATTTCGGGATTTGAGCGCAGTGGAAATCCCGAAACAAACCTTGATAGCATTTTCTACAGTCAATTTGGGACACCCCATTGACAGCTTCCCGCCGTTGTGTTATTATCCTTCACCGTGCCACTCCCCTTGCACGAAGCGCTTTGTGAAGCAGCGTTTGAGCACGAAGCACATCAGCTTGCGAGCTTGTGGTGGGCAAATATATATAATGTAATGGAAATACAGAAAAGGTAAGTAACATGGCGAAATCGCTTATTATAGTTGAGAGCCCCGCAAAAATAAAGACTCTGAAGAACTTTCTAGGAGCCGATTTCATGATCGAGGCCAGCATGGGCCACGTTCGTGACCTGCCGAAGAGCAAGCTTGGCGTGGAAGTCGAGAATAGCTTCGAGCCTCAATATGTCTCGATACCCGAAAGAAAAGACGTCATCAAGAAGCTAAAGGCTGCTGCAGGTAAAGCAGACATCGTGTACCTTGCTTCGGACCCTGACCGCGAGGGAGAGGCTATTGCATGGCACCTCAGAGAGGCTTTGAATCTTGATAATGCGCGGCGCATACAGTTTAATGAGATCACCAAAACTGCCGTGCTGGAAGCTCTGAAAAACGCTCATGACATCAATATCGACCTTGTGAACGCCCAGCAGGCGCGCCGGGTATTGGACAGGCTTGTGGGTTACAAGCTGAGTCCGTTGCTTTGGCGCAAGGTTAAACGCAACCTGAGTGCGGGCAGAGTGCAATCTGTTTCGGTGAGGCTGATATGCGACCGCGAACGCGAAATACTGGCATTTGTACCGGTTGAGTATTGGTCGATTACGGCCACGCTGACGCCAAAAGACAAACTCCATCTTTTCGATGCCAAGCTATTTTCGCGCAACGGCGAAAAGCTGGAAATACACAATGGCAAAGAAGCTGATGAACTTCTGAGCGCGCTTGAGGGCGCGGATTATATAGTAAAGAACATCCGAAAAAACGAAAAAAAGCGCAACCCGTCGCCGCCGTTTATCACAAGCACGCTGCAGCAGGAGGCTTCGCGAAAGTTCAATTTCGGAGCCCGCCGCACCATGACTGTTGCGCAGCAGCTTTATGAAGGTATCGAGATAGGTGAAGCCGGCGCTGTCGGTCTTATTACCTATATGCGAACCGATTCAACGCGCGTGGCAAAGGAAGCGCAGGACGAAGCCCGCGAATATATCACCAAGCAATACGGCGCCTCCTATATGCCCGAGAATGCCAGGCAGTTGGCTCAGAAGAAAGGCGCTCAGGACGCTCACGAAGCGATTCGCCCGACTTCCGTATTCCGCCATCCCGATGAGATCAAGCATTTTCTTTCTGGTGACCAGTATGGGCTCTATCGGCTGATATGGCAGCGCTTTATGGCGAGCCAAATGTCGCAGGCGGTTTTTGATGTTGTCTCGATGGATATCGAAGCCAAAGGCCTTCTTTTCAGGGCCACCGGTTCCACGGTCAAGTTCCAGGGATTTATGAAAGTTTACACGGAGGGCAAGGACGACGACAAATTGGTGGCCGATGAAGAGCTGCCGCCGTTGCCGCCGCTTAAGGAAGGCCAGCAGCTGGACCTTAAAGAGCTCAAACCCGATCAGCATTTCACCGAGCCGCCGCCAAGATTCAGCGAGGCCACCCTGGTGAGAGCTTTGGAAGAAAAAGGCATCGGCAGGCCGAGCACGTATGCCGCTATTATCTCCACTATACAGGATCGTAAGTATGTTGAGATTATGGAACGCAAATTCTACCCGACTGAACTCGGCTTTATAGTTACTGACCAGCTGGTCAAACATTTCCCGGTCATCATGGACGCTGAGTTCACGGCAGGCGTTGAAACCAAGCTCGACAACGTCGAGGAAGGCAAGCTCGATTGGGTCAAGCTCCTGAGCGAGTTTTATGGCCCGTTCGAGAAAGACCTCGAGGCTGCGCAGGAGAACATGGAGCGCGTCAAGATCGAGCCCAAGGAAAGCGATCAGGTTTGCCCGAACTGCGGCAAGAAGATGCTTATTCGTGAAGGCAAATTCGGCGAATTCCTGGGCTGCGCAGGTTACCCGGAGTGCAAAACCACTGCGCCGCTTACCAAACCAATCGATGTTAAGTGTCCGTTGTGCGGCGAAGGGGACATCGTGGAGAAGATGTCCAAGAAGAGAAAGGTCTTCTACAGCTGCAATCGCTATCCCGAGTGCGCTTGGGTTTCGTGGAACAAACCTACCAATAAAAAGTGCCCGAAATGCAACAGCCTACTCGGCGAACGTCGCTTCAGAGGGAAACTCAGCGGCTATAAATGCACCAACCCCGAGTGCGATTATGTCAAATTTCGCGGCAAAGCCGAAGAGGGCGAAGAAGCCCAGGCAGAGCCGACGGCATCAGCAGAAAAATAGCATTCTGTAACCCAATTGTGTTCGGGCGGGATCTCTGATCCGCCCATGTCATAATCTTTGGTCTCCAATCCATTAAGTGCGGTATAGAAAAAAGTATTTATAATGCTGTGTTTTATCTGGTGCGCTGTGCTATAATGCCGTATAGCAAGCTTGCGTCAAATGCTTGCTGCATATTGAGGAGGTCAAGAATTGAGCAAACGTATAAGAATAGCAGTTGATTTTGTTGTTGCGCTGTCGATGGTGGCTTTGTGCGGGGTGGGTTATGCGGCTATATCCAGCACTACAAAGGCATCGCCAAAGTCGCCTGTCAAGCCCGTGCTGGCACTGTCCTCGACGAAGATAGAGATGATCAATATCCCCGCTGGTTCTTTCCTGATGGGAACGCCTAAGAGCTTTGCCGCAACTCATCTTGAAAATGAGCACCCTCAGCACTCAGTCACTCTTTCAGCCTACTCTATAGGCAAGTATGAAATAACCCGTGGGCAATACCGTGAGTTTATGAAAGCTGGCGGGTATTCCACTCAGTCCTACTGGTCTACTGCGGGTTGGTCTTGGAAAGTAAGCAATAGCCGCACCGAGCCGTCTTATTGGACTGCTGCACAGACATGGACAACTGGTCAGACTTTCACCCAAACAGATAACCACCCCGTAGTAGGCGTGACCTATCATGAGGCGGAGGCGTTCTGCAATTGGGCTGGAGGTCATCTGCCTACTGAGGCCCAGTGGGAACGGGCTGCGAGCTGGACAGGAACTCATGCCAACATCTATCCATGGGGTGATGTTTGGGATGCAGAAAAGTGCAATAACTACAATGACCACAACTCCGCTGGTGGAGGATATCAGCGTTATCAGACTGCTCTGGTGGGCAGTTACCCGAGTGGCGCAAGTCCGTCTGGATGCCTGAACATGGCTGGTAATGTGTGGGAATGGTGCAAGGACAGGTATGGAGACAATTACTATTATCAAAGCCCTACAAGCGACCCACAGGGAACCACAAGTGTGGGCGGTGGCTTTCATGTGTTGCGGGGCGCTGGTTGGTACGGCGCCGACAGCAACTCTCGTTGCAGCTACCGCATGGGCAACATCCCAAACGGCAGTAACAGCTTCTTCGGTATTCGCCTAGTCCGCTAGTCTTGCCATTTTCTCTCTTACTGTAAGAGTGTTCGGGTAATGTAAGAGTGTTCGGGCAGGATCTCTGATCCGCCCGTAACCAATAGAAAAAACAACGCCCCTCCGAATATATCCAGAGGGGCGTAAACTATTAAAGATCAAGAAATACTATTCACCGGACACATCCACATCAGGCGTCTTTTCTTCGATAGGCTCACCCGTCAGGAATGCTTCTACTTGAGATACATAATCCGTAGTTGTCGGGTCAGTTCCTTCCGAAAGCGCCTTGTAATAACTAACATAATCGGCTAGATAAACCCCGTAGAGGAGTTTCTCTATTGTGGTAGAGCCCTTCATTTCCGCATCAATTACATTGAAATCTCCCAGCACATGTGCCGCTGCGTCCATATAGGCAGGGATTTCAGTGCGGTCGCTGCGGTCTTTCAGCAGGACAATAACGACGTCGGATTTCATGTGTTTGACGCCCTCCCAGCCGGATATCTCCCCTTCTGCGAAATCGGGGAAATAGCTGAGCATGACGGGTTTCTTGCTGTTCGCGTTAATCTGGCTCTTCCATCGGCTAGCTATAGCATTTCTATAGTCCTGAGCGCCGCATATTATTGCGAGCTTTTTAGTCAGACTAAGCGCGATCTGCTTGGCGACGTTGCGCGCGGTCGGGTTTTCGTATCTAAGCATCTCGCGCACGTTTTTCATATGCCTGATGCCATACGAAAGCTTCTCTATGAGCCCTTGGGCCAATCCGAACTGCTCAAACAGCGCTACAGCCGGTACAAACATATAACCGAAGGCCGTTCTGACGGGCTGACCGGGCGGAATCCGCACGATAAGCCCACCATCTTTTACAACCATCTCGCGCAGCGGGCCGCCGCTGGTGATGCAAACCACCTTTGCCCCGCGCCGCTTTGCTTCTTTGTAAATACGTAAAGAGGACTTACTTTTGCCTGTATAATCCAGCAAAAAAACCAGGGCATTCTCCCCAACATACCTTGGCAGAGGACCGCCGTGATCGCTGATCACAGGCAGGTCAACAAATTCGCTTACAGCTGCCACTGCCATATTCGCGGATGTTCCCGAATCGCCCACTCCGGACACAAAGACCAGACTGGGTGGTTCGATGGATTCGCCCGGTACGATACTGCGCCCAATTCCAAGCGCGGTCTCGCACTGCTCCGGCAGTTCATTTATCAGCCGAAGCATGTTCCTCGTGTCCAGCTCTTGCATTCGCACAAGGTCATCAAGTATTGAGGTTGGCTGCTCCATACTCATAACACACCCCCCAAAATTTATAAGATCATATATTCGAAGCCCCCGCCATCCGCATTTTTGCAGCATGCGGAAGCTTCATTATCTTTATTACGCTTACTCCGCCGTAAACGGCAGCAAAGCGATTTCTCTTGCTATCTTTATTGCGCGGGTCAGCATGCGCTGGTGTGACGCACAAGTTCCGGTCGTTCTACGCGGCAAAATTTTGCCGCGCTCAGACACGAACCTGCGCAGACGGTTGACGCTCTTATAATCAATAGACTCAACCTTGTCCACGCAGAATCCGCACACCTTTCTGCGCACTTTCCTATACTTAGTGGGCTGGCCGCTTCTTCTCGGTACTGGCATACGCTACCTCCACATTATTACATAATAACCGAATCTTCATGCGATCTCGCACAAAACCGGACGTTTATTCTTCGGCGAACGGATCATAGTCCATATCCGATTCGGCGCCCGCTGGCGGCGGCTCCGAAGGTATATGTTCTGCTCCATCGCCAGTTGCCGCAGCCGCAGGCGCCTGACCTTGACCATCTTTTGGCCTGTCAAGCCCCTGGATGTTATCAGCAACCACCTCGGTCTTATACCGTTTCTGGCCATCAGGCTGGACCCATGATCGTGAATGCAGTTCGCCTTGCACTGCAACCAGCCTGCCTTTACTGAGATAATTAGCCGCAAACTCGGCAGATTGTCTCCAGGCCACAATGTCAATAAAGTCGGACTGCTTTTCACCCGCCGCATTCTTGAAGCGTCTGTCAATAGCTATCCTGAATGACGTGACAGCTACTCCGTTCGGAGTATATTTCAGTTCCGGGTCAGCTACCATTCGTCCGATCAAAACCACAACATTCATTAGTTCAATTGCCTCCAATGGTTCTAGGTGGCTAAGTCTCCGTCGCCACTCTTGGTTTTTTTGCGCGGCGCCCTTTTAGGCCGCGCTTCTGCAGTTTCTTCAGCTGGCGCTGCTTCAACAGGAGCTTTCTCCTGAGCGGGAGCTTCCGCAGTTTCCTCAGCCGGCGCTGCTTCAACAGGAGCTTTCTCCTGAGCAGGAGCTTCTGTTACTTCTACTTCCTCAGCTGGCGCTGCCTCAACAGGAGCTTCTGCCGCTTCTTCAGCCTGCGCTGCTTCAACAGGAGCCTCCTCCTGAGCGGGAGCTTCTGTTACTTCTACTTCTTCAGCTGGCGCTGCCTCAACAGGAGCTTCCTCCTGAGCGGGAGCTGCTGCCGGTGCAGCCTGCATGATTCGGGTAATGTCGACGCTTTCAGGCTCAATGCGAAGGATTATGTGTCGAATCAATTCGTCAGAGATTCTAAACATGCGGTCTAATTCATTCTTAACCGCTGCCTCTCCAGTGAAATACATCAGTATATATAGACCTTCGCGGCGGCCTTTGATTTCATAAGCCAGGCGTCGCCTGTCCCATCGGCCTGCGGCCTGAACTTCGCCGCCCTGCTCGGTAATTAGCGTGGTATACTTGCTGATGATACCATCGATCTGCTCGTCCATTAGGTTCGAGTCGATGATGTAGAGAGTTTCATAGTTGCGTATCGTGGTATTCACCTCCCCTCGGTCTATAATCGGTCCCGATCTTGGTCGGGACGGAGAGTAAAACCGGCGCCAACGCGGGCAACCGGAATCCTCATTCAGTTTTAATGGTGTGTGATACCACACCGCTGCATATTATATCACTTTCCTGCAACCTTAGCAAGCAAAATAAAAGTTGCAAGAGTTCACTCTTCGTGAGTATACTTGTCATCCTGAACTCGATTCAGGATCTGTTACGTTTGATACTTAGATTCCGAATCAAGTTCAGTAGCGTCCCATAATTATTGAAACAGGTCATTATTGCCTATGGTTTACGCTCATAACCCTATGGTTTACGCTGACCCCATTGTTGGTTTTTGCAGCCAGGTGTCATAAGGAAATGCTAGATTTGAAAGCTTATCATTCTGCTCATCCTTCGAGAGCCTCAGGATGGCGAAGTGGTAACTTGGCGAAGTGGACTGAATGACTCGTGCGAAGACAAATCAATAACTCAGAACTCAAAACTCAAAACTATTACATCGAATGCTATGGGACGCTAGTGAATCAAGTTCGGAATGACAAAACATTAAGACTGAGCTCTTACAAAAGTTGCAAGAGTTCACTCTTAGTAAGAATAGAAGAATAACCCAGCATCCTGATGCCGAAGCCTGCCGCTCGTCAAGAATAATACCGGCTAGATTATCGGGTGTGCAACCCTGATGTTGGAAACGAGTTCCTCACGCTCAGGCGCAGGGTGTTTGATGCCTTACATGGTGCTTTTTTGTGGCGACAAAGGCATTTTATGCTGATTTTTTGTTGCACTATTGACATGATAGGTAAATTCAATTATACTTGCAGTGGTTGAGATTTTATTGAAATGCAAATTACGATAGAAAAGTCGAGGTAAGCTTAGATCATGGAGAACGTACTAATAAAGGACGACACTGGTACTGGCAAACTGCGCGTGTTGGTAATTGATGACGAAGAGAACGTTTGTGAACTTATAACCCTGTATTTTGAGAAAGCCGGATATGATGTTATCTGCTCTGGTGACGGAGTAGAAGGAACTGATATGATCCGCAGCCATAAACCGGACATGGTCATTCTTGACCTTATGCTGCCCGGTATGGATGGCCTGGATGTCTGCAAGGAGATCCGCAAATTCAGCAATGTGCCGCTCATTATGCTTAGCGCAAGAGTGGACGAAGTAGACCGAGTTCTTGGCCTTGAGATTGGCGCAGACGATTACGTCACCAAGCCTTTCTCCCCCAGAGAACTGCTTGCCCGTGTGAAGGCTGTTCTTCGCAGAGCGTCCTACGTTCCGGCCCCGGATGAGCAGCAGTTCCTCAATATGCCCGGAATCACCGTGAGCAGGATTTCCAGAGAAGTTATGGTCGGCGAAATGAGAATCGACCTCACTCCTAAGGAATTCGATCTCCTTTGGTATCTCGCATCAAACCGCAACCGCGTATTCACCCGCGAGCAGCTCCTTGAGCAGGTTTGGGCCTACCAGGAATTCTACGGCGACGAGAGAACCGTAGACCAGCACATCAAAAGACTTCGCAGGAAGATCGAAGTCCAGGGCAGCCCCTGCAGAATCACCACAATCTGGGGCGTCGGCTACAAGTTCGAAATCAGAGAGGGCGCTCTCTAAGCTCTGAGCTTAAGTTAATAAAATGCAGAGGCAGCGCCGCAATTTGGCGCTGCCTCTTTATTATTCGAGATCGCCCAGGAAATCTGTTCCTGGGCGCGGGTAACGCGGAAATCTATTCCGCCGGTAAAGCCTTGGTAGGTAATGGGCGGATCGGATATCCGCAGACGGCATCGGGGAACAGATTTCCCCGACGATCTTAATTTCCCTGACGATCTAATTTCCCTGACGATCTTAATTACGGTCGGATTTCAATTCCGGCCCGAACCTTCTGGGCTTTCCGCTTTCCACTTTCCACTTTCCACTCGAAACCTATTCCCCAATCACCGGGAACTCAGTTATCCTGAGCTTCGCGCAACCGTAGGGAATCAGGACTATGTCCTGGATGGGCTCGGTGGATTTTAACGGGCTCACGGGCAGCATGTCGGCGCTGTTTTTTGCCTCTTTCCAATCAGGGACGATCCGGCCCTTTGCGTGCAACTCGATTGGCGCGTTTAGGTTGGAATAGACTGGGTCGGTCATTGGTTTGGTTACTATTTTGAACGATTTTTCCGGGTTCTTTTCATCAAATATCAGACCATAGTTCCACGGGGTGGTCGGCAGCACTTCATAGAGACCCTTCGGCGCTTCTCCCCTGATAATGTTCCACTTCTCCCCGATTCTCAGAGAATAGACCAGCGGGCCTCGCAGCACGGTGGCGGAGTTGTTGAACCGGCGCTCGATTCTGATCTTCATGGGCAACTTGATGCTGATTTTATCGCCATTTTTCCATTTACGGGAGACGGTCGCGAACGTGCCGGGTTTCGGATTTATGGTCTTGTCGGTTTTGATGCTTGCGCCCTGCGCCCATGCGGGAATGCGAAGCTGCAGCGGGAATTCCACGGGTTTCGCGGTCTTGATGGTCATATTGATGGTATCAGAGAACGGATAATCCGTGACCACATCTATGGTAACGGTATTTCCGCCCTTAACCTTGGCTGTGACAGAGCACGGGCCGTAGGTGACAGCCGCAAGGCCATCGTCCGGGGTCGCCATCCAGAGGTGCCTTACCAACTTCGGCCAGCCCTGGTGCATATTCGATGTACAGCAGCCGAACTGGGGCTCCACGCCAAACAGATTGGCCTCGCCGCCGTTGGTCACGAACCAGTGCTCCGGGGAAACCCTGCAAATCGGCTGATTCGCCTGCTGATCATATTGATGCGACCACATATCCGGGCTGAAAGTGCCTGGCCAGGCATTGTAGCTCATTCTTTCGAGCTTGTCGCCCATCATGGGGTCGCCGAACATCGCAATGAGGTTCTCGAAGGAGAACATGCTCTCATCCACGGAGCAAAGCTCGGTGCCCTGAGTGGGGCTCCTGCCCGCAAAACACTCGTCCGCGGCGAAAGTTCCGCCCGCCTGACCGTGGTATTTGTCGATGTTGCTGATGCCGTCATATACGGCTTTCTTATACTTCGGGTCGCCGGTTATCTGGAACATCACCCCGGGGGTTTTATAGGCCATGCCCGCGTTGACGCCATGGTTCTCGTAGTTCCAGCCGCGCGATATCTTGCTATAAGGCTCGAAGTTGGAGAACTCCTGCGCGTAGTCGTAACCCTGCGACATCAGGATTTTGCAGACCTCCAGCAGTTCGGGGTTACCGGTGCGGTTGTAGAGCCAGATCGCGCTGAGGGCGGTATCGGCCCAACGCATCTTCGCCCACTCAGCCAACGGACGCTTCGGCAGTTCCGTCTTCATATAGGCGAAAAACTTGGTCAGCGTCGGGATCACGCGGGGGTCGCCGGTAGCATCGTAATACTGCGTGAGGGTCTTGCACATAAGCCCAACCGGCCACCAATCGGTGCAGCTTTCGGGGCCGATATCACCATCCGGGCGCTGGTTATCGAGCGTCCAGCCGACCCATTTCTTAGCTGTTTCCATCAGCTCGGGGTCCTGGGTGAGGAACGCGAGGGGCACCATGCCGTCCATGTAATATGGCCCTCTTTCCCAGCTCTCGCCCTTGCCGCCAAGCCATCCGCTATCGGGTCCGAGGTCTTTCCAGAACTTGGGCAAGTTGCCTGTAAGGCCCTTGGCCTGGATGTTGAGTTGCTGCTTGAGCCAGCCCGCAGGCTTGACTGCGCCAAGCGGCAGAATGCTGTAAGCGCTTTGCGGCAGAGGGGCCTTGTTGGCGGGATAGAAGCTGTTGACTTTAGGCGCGGCTGCCTGTGCGGTGCCAAGCGAAAGTGCGAGAATGGCGGCAGCTGCCGTAGTGAGAAGTAGGCGATGCATATAGTCCTCCGATGATATCAATCTAAATTAAGATACCACAGAGAATCTCATTATTCCTCCTATTGGAACTGAGCATGCTGAGCTCTAGCGAAAACAGCTTTCGACACAGCTCAAGATGCTAACTCGCATTATTCACAATATACGGTAGGCTTCGGCATCAGGATACCGAAGCAACCAAATATACGGTAGGCTTCGGCATCAGGATACCGAAGCAACCAAACTCAGAACTCATAACTCGCGAAGCGCTGAGATTACCGAAAAATTATGATAGAGCACGATCGGGGACTATGCCCAATCATAATTCATCGATCTCCGTCCGGTATCTACTGCGACAACTCGCTTACGAACACCTTCGGCACTGGGCCGCAGCCCTCTATCGTGATTCGATTGTTCGATTGCCTCACCGTAATATAGCCGGTGTCGCCGTCGCTCGAACTAGCCTCAGTGAACAGCAATCCGCCGTTCCTTGAGCACCCACCGGAGCAAGAGAACATAGTATTTCCCGCTGCATCACGGACACTAAGCGAGTAATCTTTGTCCGTCTTAACGAGTTGCGCTCTCTCGCCGGAGCCGTCAACAGAGCGCCACATACCGACATACGCACTCTGCCCGGCATTCGCAGGTCCGCGGATCATTGAAATTATCGCAATCCCGCCCAGTAGCGTCATCAAACCAGGGATGATTGCTAACCACACTTTTTGCATTATCAAGTCGCCTCCATGGCCATTAGGCGCAATAGCGTAAGGAGCAAATTACACTATCCCTATCAGGGCCATAGAGGTTGTGCCACGGGTTGCATAGGGGGCGTGCTGTTCGGATTACCTGTTTTTGAGCGCGGGATAGAAATAGGTCCGAGATATTAACCTCGGACCCTATTAAGAATGAATGCTATTTTTAGTTAGTTGCTTCGGTATCCTGATGCCGAAGCCTACCGCATAAATTATTCTTATTTTATGAGTCTTAATGCAAAATGATTTCAGGGGGTCTCCGGCCCCCTTGCATCAATTTCCAAGACTCATTCAATTAGATGCGATTGCCCTGGATACCATCCCCAATTCATAATTCAGAACTCATAATTCATAACTTCTGATTTGACAAATCTCTCGCCGCGTGGCATACTCCTTATGCCTGTTTGATGGGAATAAATCGAAATCACATAATCAAGGAGAATAAGTTGAATAAGCTGGTTATTAGCGCCGACCTCGGCAAGCACAAGATTGATAGAAATATTTATGGACACTTCTCTGAGCACCTTGGCAGGTGCATTTACGAGGGGATTTGGGTTGGGGAGGATTCTCCTATTCCCAATACTCGCGGTATTCGCAATGATATCGCGGCGGCGCTGAAGGCGATCAAGATTCCCGTGCTGCGTTGGCCGGGCGGATGTTTTGCTGATGATTATCATTGGATGGATGGCATCGGGCCTCGTGAAGATCGGCCTTGCATGATCAATTTCTTCTGGGGCGGAGTTACCGAGAACAACCATTTTGGCACGCATGAGTTCTTCGATTTGTGCGAAATGATCGGCGCTGCGCCCTATATCTGCGGAAATGTGGGCAGCGGCACAGTCAAGGAAATGCGCGACTGGGTGGAATACGTCACATTCCCCGGAAAATCTCCGATGGCTGACCTTCGCAGGAAAAACGGACGCGAGGAGCCTTGGGCGCTGCCGTATTTCGGCGTTGGAAACGAAAGCTGGGGCTGCGGCGGCGAAATGAAGCCAGAATATTACGCCGATGAATATCGCCGATACCAGAGCTACGTGCGCAATTACAACGGCAAAGTCCAGAAAATCGCCTGCGGGCCAAATGATAAGAACTACAAATGGACCGAAATCCTCATGCGCGAAGCCGCCGGGTATATGGACGGTCTCTCGCTGCACAACTATACCTGGTATAACAAAACCGCCGCAGATTTCGACGAAGCCGCGTGGTTCGAAAGTATGAAGAAAGCCTGGTTCATGGATGATCTCTGCACAAAGCATGGCAAGATCATGGACCAGTATGACCCCGAAAAGCGCATCATGCTGGTTGTGGATGAGTGGGGAATGTGGCACTCAGTCGAGCCAGGCACCAACCCCGGCTTCCTCTATCAGCAGAGCACTTTGCGCGATGCCCTCGTGGCAGGTCTTCATCTGAATATATTCAACAATCATGCAGACCGCGTGCGTATGGCGAACATCGCGCAGACCATCAATGTACTCCAAGCAGTGATCCTGACCGAGGGCGAGAAGATGCTCCTCACCCCCACTTATCACATTTTCGATATGTATAAGGTGCACCAGGACGCCACCATGCTCCCCATCGACCTCACCTGCGGGGAATTTGAGGTTGATAATATAAAGCTGCCGATGCTCAGCGGTTCCGCTTCAATCAACGCCGAGGGCACCGTCCATGTGACCCTCTGCAACCTCGACCCCAACAACGCAGCCGAGGTCTTAAGCGCGCTCCACGGTGTAAAGGCCTCAAAGATTAGCGGCCGAATCCTGACCGCCGCTACCATGCAAGCCCACAACACCTTCGACGCGCCGAATACCCTCAAGCCTGCGGATTTTAGCGGCGCCAAGCTCGTTGAGGGCGGCTTCAGCGTGAATCTCCCGGCGAAGTCTGTTGTTGTTTTGGCGATTAGCTGACGGAAACCAACGGAACGGCAGTGCGTGCAGCAGGGCTCGCTTTGGTTAGTAAAACATTAACGGCCCTTGAGACTGGTTCGATGGTTCGATGGTCTGATAGTCCGATGGCAGGGAAGGGACTGTGCATATATAACCTCCGAGTTTAGTTCTGAGTTTTGAGTTAGGGAAGGGATAGCCCTTATTTATGAACTACAAATTCTGCGGCGCCACTTCGCCACCCTGAGGTCACTCGAGGGGTGAGCAGCATG
>JAPLCU010000013.1 GCA_026392045.1 Armatimonadota bacterium | reverse complement strand
CGGTTCAGGAGCGAGCAGGGGGCTAGCGCCCCCTACAACCCCCGTCAAAGGGTAAAACAGTAAAAGTGGCAAAGGGCGAGACTAGCGGGCAATGCGGAACCCGACGCCGAGGTTATAGAAGTCCGGGCCGTAGCCGCTGACGCGGTAGGCGCACCGGGAGTAGAGGTCGGAGTAGCCCCAACCACCGCCCCGCAGGACACGATAGCTGCCACTTGCAGGCCCCTGTGGGTCGCTTGACGGGCTTATAGAGTAGTAATTGGAGTAGTAATTGCTCAGGTACCAGTCCTTGCACCATTCCCACACATTCCCAGCCATATCCTGGCAGCCAGAAGGGCTTGCGTAACTTGAATAACTACCCACTGGAGTAGTTTGGTATCGCGGAAAAACCGTATCATCCCAGTTGTTGCACTTTTCTGCATCCCAAACATCGCCCCAAGGATACACGTTGGCATGTTTGGTTTTAGAGTTCCAGCGGGCTGCACGTTCCCATTGAGCTTCAGTAGGAAGATGGCCGCCAGCCCATTTGCAGAAAGCCTCCGCCTCATAATACGTCACGCCGACTACAGGATGATTATCTGTCTGGGTGAATGTTTGTTTACCCCAAGTCTGCTTGGCAGCCCAATAATTAGGCTCGGTGCGTTTCTCCGAAACTCTCCATTTCCACCCCTCGCCTGACCAGTAGGATTTATTGGAGTAACAGCCCGCTTTTATAAACTGCTTGTATTGACCACGCGTAACCTCATACTTGCCTATGGAGTAGGCCGCAAGGGTAACTGAGTGCTGCGGGAGTTCAGTTGGGTTTGCATACTTTTTGTCATTGCCAACACCTGAATTGCCCATCATGAAAGAACCGGCGGGGATAGAAATCATATCTATCTTCAGACTTGATTTCGTAGGCGGCTTGGCCGACACCTTTTTAACAACGGGTTTAGACGCACAACCCGCTCCGCACAGCGGCACCACCGACAACGCCGCAATAAGATAAACTGCAATTCTTTTTCGTTTACTCAATTCTTGACCTCCTAAATATACGGCAAGCGTTTGGACGCAAGCTTGCTATGCGGTATTATAACACACTTTCTCGATGTTTCGGGATTTTGGTTTTATTAAACCTGATAGCTTATCAAGCTGCTCATCCTTCGAGAGCCTCAGGATGGCGAAGTTGGCAGTCTGTCTGATTCGCGAACTCTTCGGCGGTGCCGGGACAGGGTGTCCCGACACAACGTAGTCTGTCTGATTCGCGGGCTCTTCCCGGTAGTTACTCGTATTCAATAGGGTCAACCACACCCGCTTCTGCGAAACCTGCGAGCCTCAGTTTGCAGCTGTCGCATCTGCCGCACGCACGGTCTCCGCCTTGATAGCAGCTCCAGGTTAGCGAATAATCAACGCCTATCTCCAAGCCTTTCCGGATAATGTCAGCCTTTGTCAGTTTGATGAGAGGAGTCTGGATACGAAACTTCGATTGCCCTTCCACCCCGGCTTTCGTAGCGAGATTGGCAAGGTTTTCAAAGGCCTCGATAAATTCTTCGCGGCAGTCGGGATAGCCGCTGTAATCTACCTGGTTAACGCCGATAAATATATCCTCAGCACCGATGCTCTCAGCATAGGATAAAGCGAACGCAAGAAAGATCGTGTTGCGCGCGGGAACATAGGTTATGGGTATGCCGATGCTCATTTCAGAATCGCTGCGGTCGGTCGGCACTTCTATGTCCGCCGTGAGGGCGCTTGCGCCGATTTTACGCATGTCAAAGTCGATTACGAGGTGATCCACGGCGCCAATGCTCTTTGCAATGGCCTTCGCGCTTCCGATTTCCCGCGCATGCCGCTGCCCGTAATCAAAAGACAAGGCATAGACTTCATAGCCCTCAATTTTGGCAATCGCTGCCGTGGTTGCGCTATCTAAACCTCCCGAGAGCAACACTACTGCTTTCTTCAAAAAATCATCCTCCAAAATATTTTCAAATATTTTTTACTAACGGTCAGTTTAATCCAGACAATCACGCATGTCAAGCATTTCACATCATTCTTAAACAAGACGAATTTCCCAAAGTCTAATATTGCGCCAAATAACTACACATTGCTATACACACCCAAAACAGTTAGCGGCCAGCCCATGCGATTTGTCATTGCGTGTCACTGATTGTCATGTATTGACAGCGCCTGCCTGCTATATATATACTTGCGTCAATGTTGAGGTTGTTGGTTCTGGAGATCAAAGTTGAAACCTTTTCCTAGAACAAAAACGCCATTAGGATTTACCAACATTGAGATTATGGTTGTAATCTCAATCCTCGCTATACTGCTCACTATTCTTCTGCCATTGCTCAGCACCAGTCGAGACATGTCCTACCGCGCTCAATGCGCAAGCAATCTCAAACAATTATCTACAGCATTCAGCCTCTATGCGAATGATTGGTCAGGTTACTGGCCGGCTCCAGGCGGGCTTCGCGGCGATTGGACATATTGGTCTCAAAGCGGCCAAGGAGGTCTGGTCAGCTATGTTAGACAGCGTGGGGTAAAAACGATTTGGTGCTGCCCGTGCCAAGATACCTGGAATGGCATATATTCCGCCCGAACGTATTCCATGAACGGCTACTTGCGTACGCCCTGGGATCATGAATATGAGGAGGGCAACACGATACTATGCGGCATAAATGCCGACAAGATTCCGGCGAGCAGCAAAACGATTCTCCTGTATGAGGGCGCAATGCTCCTTAAAACAAGTAGCAGTAGTTTCGATTATATCTACCGATGCGCAAACTGGAGCTTTGTGCGCGGTTACTCAAACGACAACCGACGTCCCGAAATCAGCCAGCCATGGCACGGCCGCTTCAACAACTATCTTTATTGTGACGGTCATGTGGTCGCACGCAAGCCGGGAAAAGCCATAGCCGCATTGTCCACCGGAAGCGAGATGTATCAGTGGTATGTGGACAAAAACTACTTCATGAGCGAGCTGTGGGCCAAGCAGTGGTCGCGCAAAGCCCCCTGGGAATAGATGGGCGAAACAGAACTTTTACTTGGGCTCCTAAAGCTGAGAGTGGAGAGTCCAGAAGGAAACGACCTCCGATCCTCCTCGAATTGCTTAATTTGATAGATAATTATTTCAATGCTCAGATTGGGGAGGTTTTGGCTGTGTCTGTGTTGAAGGACAATTTGGCACAATTTTGCATCTGCCTGAAATGGATGCGATTTGATAAGCCGGATATTGCAGTAACAGATCGACATCGGAAGTCCAATGGACCAAAAAAGGAGTATCAAGTAATGAAAGCATCCTATCGGTTTCTATGTTGCCTATTATGTTTATGGGCGCTTACCACTGCGACCTTCGCTCAATCGGCGAAGGTGGTAAGAACTATCAAAAGTGCGAATCCAGAGCCAACGGTTTATAATTGGCACCCGCACAATCGCCTCGGCATCGAGCGCGCCACATTTGTTGGAGTAAAAGCCTTCAATCGGGTCCTGCTCCGAGAGGAAAGCGGCGATGTGGTGGAAGTGCCTTTCTTCCATTTCACAGCTCGCGACCTCGGCGAACTCCTGAACAAAATGGCGAAATTTCCAGCCGAAACAAAGGTTATGGATTACACACCCAGCAAAGCGCCGATTGTAGATGTCAACGCTGCTGAACTTAAGCTGGGTCCTGTTGAGAAATGGCCGAACAAGGGTGTTCTGGGCGGCAATTTCTGCTCGTTGAACACTCCTCCAACTGTCGAAGACATTCAGGGACGAAGGGCAGTCCATTTCGACAGCAATTTCTGGTTCTATGACACTCAATACACCGCAATGGTGCTTGATGCAATGCCTGCCAACTCATTGAAAGAAAACATGCCTTTCACATTCTCCGCCTGGGTTCTGCACCCAAAAGAGCCGGATGGAGATGACCCCGAAATGCTTATAAGCTGGCACTCCCGCTTTGGCAATAACGGCACTGGCCTTGACTGGAAACGCCAGACAGGCCGCGGCGACTTCTATGTAATGGGTATCGGCGGCGACTTGTGGGTTGAACCTCACAATAATGCTAAGCCGATGATGGAATGGACTCATGTTGCTTATGTATACACCGGCGGCGGCCTCAAAGGCGAGCTGCGCATCTATGAGAATGGCAAACTGGCCGCCATTGGAAAATCAAAGTATGTTCCGCTGCTCCGCGACCCGGTCGAGATCACAACGAACTCGGTCGTGCTCAAGGGATTCCTCGATACCCTCGAACAGAGCCAGCTTGCATACGTACGCGGCTATATCGGCGAGTATGATGCTCACCACTTTGGCCAACTCCGTCACATAGGCCGTTGGGATCAGATGAATGAGATAGGCCTGAAGCCAGGCGGCGATTTCTCTATTCCTTTCAAGGACCTCAAGCCTGGCACCAAATACTATTACAGAATGTTCGCCACTGAGAACCCAGAATCTTACGAGAACCCGGGCGAACCGACTCGCCGCTGGGCAAATGGCGCTGGTGAGTTCGTAACAGCCACCGCAGATGGCAAACCCGGAAAACTTCTGCCTTTCGATACTGATCGTTACATTTTCATCGGAACCCAATGGGGCAGCCGCTGGTATTCTTCGTTCTCCGGCCCCGCTGGTCTCTTCCGCGGTTACATCAGCGATCTAAAGCTATATGATCGAGCGTTGAATGATGACGAGATCAGAGTAGATGCTAAAGCCGAAGCGGCGTATGATGCAATGCCTGCAAATGACGACACAATCGACATAGACAAGGCCAACTTCTCCTGGAAGAGCGGCATATCCACCGCCGCTAAGTTCCGATTCTATCTTGATACCGATCTCAAGAAGGTAACAGATGGAACCGCCCAATCTCAAGAAACCACAGCAACAAAGCTTGATAACCAATCTCAAGAAACCACAGTAACAAAGCTTGAGAACGTGAAACTGAAATTGGGAGGCGTTAACTACTGGCGCGTTGATACGCTCGATGCCGGCGGAAAAGTTCTTGCACAAGGCGCCGTATGGAAAATCAATGCGACTTATGGCGCGCCAACCCTGCCCACACCAGGCAATAACTCTTCTATGAGTAGGACAGGCTATTTCAACTGGACTCAAACTATAGGCACACTCAAAGAGCAGCGCTTCTATCTTGGCAGCAGCGCCGAAGAAGTAGCTAAAGCAACAGCGCCGACTGATAAGTTCGATGGCGGCAGGCGTGACTTTAATTACCCTAGTGATAAACTCAATTTTGGCGCTACATACTATTGGCGCATCGAATCGGTGATGGCCGATGATACGGTAGTTCCGGGACAGGTTTGGAAATTCACCGTATACAACTACTTCACGGCTGAAACCGATGGCCGTGCAAGCGAGCCATTCCCACTCGGCACACCCAATTCACGTGCCTCACGGGTCATGATGGATTATGGTTACCCACTCATGAGCACTCCTCGGGCTCCCGAATCCGATATGTATGACATCGCGCACGGCACACTGCTATTTCTTAAAAAAAGCGCTCAAATCCGTAACCATTTGGCGTCGGTTCCATGTGCTACCACAACGTCATCACAGGAAGGACCGCCTTGCGTGGACGGACATATGTGCATGGCCTATGGCGGCTTCCCTAAATGGAACATGACCATGCACGAGATGGGTCACCAGATACAGGGCGGCGCCCTGCAGGGCGGTGATCCGAACTTCCCGAATGACCTCAATACCGTATTCAACTTGCATGCAGACAACAACGCGTGGCTTGGCGACTACGCATCTGCCAATATTTGGGAAAATATGGCGGTCTGCATGTCTGCATACATCTCGGGCAGTGGTCGTGAGCAAATGCTTATCGACGATGCGCCGACTTACTATCTCTTGTCCAGATACCTGCCTGGCGCTATTGCTATCGATCTTCATCCCGCTTATGGGTTGAAAATCGACAAGAATAATACTGTCCTGACATGGGACAATCGCGGCGGCGTCGAAGATAGAACTCCAGGCAAAGATGGTTATTCTATCGTGCCTGAGACAATGGGCACATTCAAAGCCGCTGGCTCGCCGAAACTGGAGACAGTTGCGGGAGCATCCGCGATCGTTTTCGCTGGCTCAGATGCGTTTATCTGGGATCGAACACCCAAGTATGGTTTTGAAAAGAACCGCGCATTTTCTGTAGAGTTCTGGGCACGCCAAAACGCCGCAGGCAGCGGCGACGAGCTGCTACTGGGCTGGGGTTCTGAGGACAAGGGCGTTCGCATTTATTCTCCTGGAAGTTCTAAAGTATGGACAATAGGCGGAAACTCTGCCACATGGCCAACCAAACCTGCCATGGGTCAATGGAACCATATCATCGCCATATTTGAAGGCGGCGGTCTGGCAGATGGCGAGGGCGCAATGCGCCTGTTCGTGAATGGTAAGGAAATCCTTACTAAGTCCTACAAGCTGAATCTGCCCGCTAAGGCGCCCATTCAGATTGGCGGAACCGCCACTTTCGACGGCAAAGTCACCAACGGTTACAGCGGCGCGTTAGCACATGTTCGGGCATACGATTACGCGCTGAGCATTGATCAGGTCACTGAGGACTACACTCAGGAGCGCCACGGTTATGAGAGAACTTCTCCGACAAACATCGGCGGCAGGCTCTATGTTGATCTTGACGCTACCCAGCTCGACGAACTAGGCAATAGCGAGCATTGCCCGCTTTACCCCGCAAGCCTCTGCAAGCCGTGGGTTAGAAGCTGGTCAAATAGAGGCGCCCTTCAGGGACGCATGCATAATGATGTCGACACGATGTGGCATTATTCGGGCAGCACACCTCTTTACAGACAGGTTGATGGAGTTCAGGCGCTGCGATTTATGGGCAAAGATCGAATGGTCAGCGTGTGGGATATGCGCGGAGCCATCACGGACAAGCCCGCTGGAACTCTTGAGGCCGTGGTTTACTCTGAGGCTTTTTCTCCGGATGAAGTCGTGCTGGAATGGGGCAATTTCATGCTTGATGCAAAGTATCTCAAGCCGGGATGGCAGCATGTTGCAGTGACAACTGACGGAGGCAACTCCACGGTCTATATCGACGGCGTGAAAGCCGGTGAGATTCAGGGCGCGCTGAAACCGGGGGCTTATGATCACTTGAACCTTGGCGGACACTTCGATATTAGGCGCGAGAGCTGGTTCCGTTTCTTCAACGGAGCTATTGCTCAGATTCGCGTGCACGAACTGCCGCTGACGGCTGACCAGATTGCCGCAAACGCAAAGCAGTCACTCGTATTCACTGCGCATACTCCAAGCCCGATTGATGACTCTGATGTTGCTGTGGCGCGCAAGGCCGCGTTCAGTTGGATATCCGGTAAGGGTGTAACTGCTGGGGAGCAAGTATCCATTGGCGAAGATCCTACGAAGCTTACATCTGCGGGCGCTTTCAAACCTGGCGATTTCAAGCCTGAATTGGCCAATGGCAAGCGCTATTTCTGGCGAGTCGGCAATAGTCCGATTTGGTCATTCGAGACAACTAAGGGCGAGCTGATCAGCCTTTCAGCGAAAGACCTTCCTCAAGGCGCTTTGGCCGCCTGGAAGAACGCTGGCACAGCAGGCGGGAAGTTTGTGCCTGCTGATCGCGGCAATCTATTGGGAATGGATGTAGAGAGCTTCAACGGCAAGATTGGCCTGAGACTGACCAGGGGCAAGACGATGACCCTTAAGCCGGCCGCAGGCAAGCTTGACTCTCTACTCAAAGGACCGTTCACGATAGCAATCAATGTTGCCAGCGACAATAATACCGAAGAATCGCCGATCTTGAACTGGGGTAAGAATGGCGCTGAGGCGCATCTTTGGTTTGGAACTGGAGCCGAGGATCGTCGCCTTATTACAATCGACAACTCTCCTGGCGGTCAGCTTAAGATGATCTATCCTGAGGGCTGCAACGCCAGGATGGCTTATGCGTGGAAGACGATCACCATAACCTATGCTGACGGCAACGCGGAGATGTGGTATAACAACCGCCTTATCGAAAGCAAGAAGGTTGACCTCTCCACAACCGAATTGGGCGACTTCGTATTGGGTTGGAGCTTGCAAAATAGCAATGGCAGCATCTTGCTCAATGATCTTCGAATCTACAGCCAGGTTATGAAAAAGGCCGAGATAGAGCAGATCGTTAGTGGCAAGGCTGTCGGCAGCCCGATCATTCGGGTGAACGCAGACGCACTAAAAGCAGGCACTCGACAGAGCGTGCTGAACAACGCTGGATCGCTCAAGGGCACATTCACAGCGCAGCCCGATGTTGATCGCAAGCCTATGGTAAAACAGGTTAACGGCAGAAATGCTGTTGCTTTCGACGGCGTCTCAATGATGACCTCTGACTTCATTCTGCCCGAGGCGTTGGCGGATGCCAGGCCGTTCACGGTCGAAATGTGGGCGCTGCAAGATGAGCCTTCGAGAGAAACTCATCTGATGGCGTTCTCGCAGGAGATTAGCGACCGCTACACCACCTTCAATATGGGCAGCAGCGCCGATTCGAAGAGTATTGACCGTCGGAATTCCGCTGTGGACTGGAGAGTCAGCGGCGAGGAGAAGCCTGGTCAGTGGGTGCACCTTGCCTGGGTATATGACGGCGGCATGAACGCTAATGTCCACCTCTACAGAGACGGCAAGCTCAATGCCGAATACACATACAAGACCATTGATACCCTCGGCGGTTATCCCATGAGTATCGGCGGCATAATGAGCCCTGCAATGGCTGAGAAAAGCCTCTTTAAGGGCGCTATCTCGGAAGTGCGGGTTTTTGATTATCCTCGCACTGCTGAGGAAATCGCAGAATCAGCCAAGAAGTAGTTAATATCTGCTGAGAAGCTGAGGTTGTAATATAGAGACGGCCTATGTGTGTGAACACATGGGCCGTCTTTTTTTGGCGATATGGGCTTTCCGATGTTTCGGGATTTTGGTTTCATTGAGACTGGCAGAATAGCACATTACGAAATCCCGAACTATCTACAATTAGCGTCATTCCCGCACATGTTTCTTTCTATTTGTCAGTCTCGCGTATTTCCGGCGCAGAGTCTCTATCTCTTGTTCGCGTGGTTTCCCTTCCCACTCACCAGCCAATTTCTGTCGCGCTTCTCTCATTAAGGCAACCGCGTCAAAGGTCTTCTTCATAATCCGTCAAAACCTCCCTTGGGCTGCGAATCTCGGGAGTCATCGAGCTTATCACTGCGACAGCATTGCCGGATTTGAACTCAGCAAGCAGCAGACGCGACACGACATCGAACTCTTCATCAAAACAGCCCCCAATAACCGAGGTATCCACAAACATCCGCATCTTCATAGTCTCATTTTACCACAAAATGAGGCAATACGTTTTGCCAATGCAACTTAGATATCATCTGAGCGCATAGCGCAGCCCGAAATCCCGAAATATCAAGTTTTTTTGGCGCTATGAGCTTTTGTGCGGATAGAATCGCGAATTTCGCGAAAACTTCCGAATCCCGCGAAATTACTTGTCACCATACAAACCTTGTCACCCTGACCTGCCCCGGAGCATTTCGGGGACTCGATTCAGGGTCTACTTTCACTTACTACCAGATCCCGAATCAAGTTCGGGATGACAATTCACGCCCTCCCCTTTCGCGAAATCAGCGCACATTCGCGACATTCGCGTTTCAGGAGCGAGCAGGAAGCCTCGCCCTCCCATCACTCACCGAGAAAGCGCTCTTACAACTTTACGTTTGCCGATTGCCTGTCAAGGGAAATCATAGATGCAACTACGCCAATCCAGGTGAAACATGAACATTAGGATCAATAACAAGCCTGCGCAATCGGCTCCGGATGTTCAAAGCGTAAGCCCTCTTGATAATGCAATCGAAAAGGCTGTGGGGTTCTTGCTGGATTTGCAGACCTCTGAGGGGTATTGGGTTGGGGAACTTGAGGGAGACACGATTCTGGAATCCGAGTATATCATCCTCATGCGTTTTCTGGGTCGTGGAGATAATTCCAAGCTCAACAAAGCCGCCCGATTCATTCTTGAAAAGCAGATGGAAAATGGCGGATGGGCGATTTTTCCCGGCGGCCCTGTGGATGTATCTGCTTCGGTTAAGGCTTATCTTTCTTTGAAATTAACAATCGCAACAGGAAACGAACCATACATGCAAAAAGCCCGCGAGGCTATAAGGGCTGCGGGAGGGATGCCGGCCATCAACAGTTATACAAGATTTTATCTGGCTATGCTGGGGCAGATTCAATGGAATGACGCTCCTGCCGTGCCGCCTGAAATCATGCTTTTGCCAAAGTGGTTCTATTTAAATATTTACGCGATCTCGTCCTGGTCAAGAACCTTCGTGGTGCCGCTGAGTATCATCTGGTCATATAAACGAACAACCCATCTCAGCAACAGGCTCGGTCTGCGTGACCTATTCGAGAATGAAGACCTCAAATGCATGCGTTTGAAAGCAACAGGACCGCTGATTTCCTGGAAAAACTGCTTTCTCGCGATTGATCGCCTGCTGAAACTGGCCGAGCGCTTCCATTTTACTCCACTCCGGCAAAAAGCTCTCGAACGAGCCGAAAAATGGATGCTGGAACACATGGAACATAGCGATGGCCTCGGCGGAATCTTCCCGCCTATCATCTACTCGTTAATCGCAATGCGGGCGCTCGGCTACGAAGACAATCATTTTCAGGTTCGACGCGCAATGGAAGAACTGCGCAAGCTGGAAATTGAAGAAGACAACACTTTGCGCCTGCAGCCCTGCACTTCCCCTGTGTGGGATACCGCCATTGCAGTTAATGCCCTGGCCGAAGCTGGAACAGACCGCGACCACCCCGCCATGAGACGCGCCGCCGAGTGGATTATCAGTAAAGAAGTGAAAATCCGAGGAGACTGGAGCGCGAAACGTCCCAGGCTTCAGCCCGGCGGATGGTGTTTTGAGTTCAACAACGACTTCTACCCGGATATCGACGACACAGCAATGGTCCTTATGGCGCTCACAAATACCAGCGATGTGCCAGGCAAAATCGAGGCCTGCGACAGAGCAATTGAATGGCTTCTGGGAATGCAGGGCAAAGACGGCGGCTGGGCATCTTTTGATGTCGATAACAACCGTTGGGTTTTCAACTATATCCCGTTCGCAGACCATAACGCGATGCTCGACCCTGCCACCACCGATATCACCGCGCGTATCCTTGAGATGCTGTCGTTCTATGGCTATGATATGAATGACCGCTTATGCCGCAAGGCCATCAGATTTATTAAGTATGAACAAGAGCCCGACGGCGCGTGGTATGGCCGCTGGGGAGTGAATTTCGTCTACGGAACCTGGCAGGCCATGCGAGGTCTTACGAAAATCGGGCTGCATGAGAATAATTCAATGGTTCAGGACGGCGCGCAGTGGCTTTTGAGCGTTCAGAATCCCGATGGAGGATGGGGTGAAGGCTGTATAAGCTACTGGCGGCCTATTCTGAAAGGCAAAGGCGAGAGCGCCCCATCGCAAACTGCCTGGGCGGTGATGGGTCTTATGTGCGCGGGCCTCACCGAAAGCAGCGCAGTCAAATCAGGCATCGAATATCTCATCAAAAATCAAAAATCAAACGGCACATGGGATGAACACACATTCACCGGCGCCGGATTCCCAAAAGTTTTCTTCCTGAAATATCATCTCTACAGGCACTCATTCCCCACGATGGCGTTGGGCATGTATAGGCGGTTAAACAAAACATGAGATTCCCAATCGGGCTATGCGCATCACTCACGGCATATATTGCAAAAAAACGGCTGATGCACGAGCGGTTCATCCCCCTTGTGCTCATGCTGGAGCCTCTATTCGCATGCAATCTCAAATGCGCCACATGCGGCCGTATTCGTGAGTATTCTGACTATCTATCTGAAATGATGACCTTGGACGAATGTATCGAAGCTGCCCATGAATGCAGCGCGCCGGTCGTCTCCGTGTGCGGTGGGGAACCCTTGATCTATCCGCACATAACAGAGCTAATCGAGGCATTGACCAGAATGGGAAGGTATGTGTATCTTTGCACCAACGGCCTCTTGCTGGTCAAATCTCTCGATAAGCTCAAGCCATCGCGCAAACTCTTAATCAACGTGCACATCGACGGCCCATCGGAAATCCATGACATGCTGGTATCAAAGAACGGCGCTTATGATGCCGCCGTCAATGGCATCATCCAGGCGGCGAGAAACGGATTTGCGGTGACCGTTAACACAACAGTATGCAAACAGACCGACATGAACCAGATCGATGCCTTAATGGACAAACTCGGGCGGCTTGGTGTCAGCTGCTTCATGCTCTCTCCCGCCTACTCATACCAGGCGGTTGAATCGGATGATTGCTTCATGAACCGATCAGACACACATCAGAAATTCAAGAACATCGACGAACTAGCCAGCAAGCATACTCTTGCAGACTCACCCATCTATTTAGAATATCTAAAGGGCGAAAGAGAACTCCAATGCAGCGCATGGGGCAATCCGACCCGCAATGTGGTCGGTTGGCGTTCCCCTTGCTATCTGCTCGCTGACCGTCACTTCCCTACATACCAGGAACTGCTGGATAAGACCGATTGGGATTCCTATGGCATCGGCAATGACCCGAGGTGCGAAAACTGCATGGTACATTGCGGGTTTGAGCCCACCGCCGCGCTCATGCTAAATCGCATTCCTGGCGATCTTTGGAAAATGATGAAATGGCAATTTGGGTAGGAGAAAGTATGCGTCTACGAAGTGACATCTGACTAAACTTGACCGCGCCCTTCGACGGAGCTCAGGATGCTGGGTTATTCTTGTTTCTCACGAAGAGTAAACTGTTATAGGAGAAACCTTTGAAGCGTGTATTCGTGACCGGTGGAACAGGTTTTGTTGGAGCGCATGTGGTCCGAAAGCTCATTGAGTGTGGAGATCACGTGGTCGCGCTCGTCAGACCCAAAAGCGACACCATGCTGCTGAATGGCCTGCCGGTCGAATATGCGATCGGAGACATCACTAATCTCACCACCCTGCTATGGCCAATGAGGAATGTTCAAGAAGCCTACCATTTAGCCGCCGACTATCGCCTATGGGCGCAAAACCCCGATGAAATATACTACAACAATGCAGCCGGCACTCTGAATGTGATGGAGGCCGCGCTGCGATGCGGCGTGGAGAAAGTTGTCTACACCAGCACTGTGGGCTGCCTTGGCATCCCGGAAGACGGCTCGCCTGGAGACGAAAACACGCCCGTCGAACGAAACCAGCTCATCGGCCACTATAAGAAATCCAAGTTCGATGCCGAGCAGATCGCGGTGCAATACGCCCAAAAAGGCCTGCATGTGGTAATCGTGAATCCGAGCACACCCGTCGGCCCGGGAGACATCAAACCCACACCCACAGGCAAAATTATACTCGATTTCCTAAAGGGAGGTATGCGAGGGTATATCGACACCGGGCTCAACCTCATCGCGGTGGAAGACGCAGCCGAGGGGCATCTGCTTGCAGCAGCAAAAGGCAGAATCGGCGAACGCTATATCCTGGGAAACCAAAACCTCACCTTGCAGGAGGTCTTGGCGGCCCTCGCTCACATAACGCAGCGAACCCCTCCAACTTTGCAAGTTCCTTACTGGGTCGCCCTAAGCGCGGCCGCACTGGAAAACGCCATCTCCAGCATAACAGGCAAACCGCCGTCAATTCCTATTGAAGGCGTCAAAATGGCAAAGAAGAAAATGTTCTTCAGCGCATCCAAAGCCATAAATGAACTCGGATTGCCGCAGAGTTCGGTCGAAGAAGCGCTGGCAAGATCCATCAACTGGTTCTTGGAAAACGGCTACACAAAACCAGCTTAGACTTAAATCGCGAATTGCGCGAAAACGACCGAATTGCGCGAAAACTACCGAATTACGCGAAAATACTTGTCACCCTGAACAAACTGTGTCACCCTGAACTTGATTCAGGGTCTCGTAGCGTTGATCAGATTTCCTACCAGATCCCGAATCAAGTTCGGGATGACAAATTTACGCATTCGATGCTTCGGCAGGCTTTTTCTGCCGAAGCTAGCTTGAAACAGCATTATTATGGGAATGCATACAGCAACTGCGTAGGAGGTAATAAAAATGCTGAGGCGTCGCCGGTTACAAAGAAAACTGTTGCGATGGACGCTTGGGCTGATCGCTTTGGGTATAGTTTACATAGCCGCAGTGGACAACCACTTCAATCCAAGAGAAAAGGCACAAGCCAATCGAATCATTAGCCCGTGGGATGTTTCCAACGCACCAAAGCCATTTCTGAGCCCGAGCTCTATCAAGGTTAAGCCGCTGTTGTATAAGCCAAGGCTTCGGCATCAGGATATCGAGTAAGAGTTCAGTCTTAGTGTATTTGTCATTCCGAACTTGATTCGGAATCTAAGCCTTAAGCGTAACAGATCCTGAATCGAGTTCAGGATGACATGTAATTCCCGCAAGACTGAACTCTCTCGATATCGAAGCAACGAAAGCCAGACTTCCCTAGTTCGTCTATAATATTTATTTATTCGAATAAGGGTTATCCCCGCCATCTTCCACAGGGTTGATAACGTAACGCCGATACAGCTCCCGTTCCCGCGGGGTCAAAGCCT
>JAPLCU010000144.1 GCA_026392045.1 Armatimonadota bacterium | reverse complement strand
TTGACAAACTTTGTTACGTTCTCGATATACTTATCTTCGGTGTAGGGTTTTCTTGTTGCTCTGTCGGCGCTGTCCCAGATGCTCACTCCTATGAATGTTATCTTGCCCGCATACTTCTTCGCAAGCTCGGTTACGTGAGGAATGCTTGTTCTGCAAGGCGGGCACCAGGTAGCCCAAAACTCAACCACATAGATTTTGCCCTTCTCAAATTTGGTCACGGGTTTGCCCTTAACCCACTTAAAGACCTTAAGAGGCGGAGGCACGCTTCCCACTTCGAGCTTTGCCGGGGTGGGAGTAACCGCCTCTGCGGCATTTGCGACGCCAACGGCCATCAGCAGGGCTCCCACAGCAAATACGTTAATAAGTGTTTTCATAATTCTCCTTTTGCCTGCCAAGGACACAGGCCTGAATACTCATGATATTATACCACTTGCTTAGTGTGTTGCGACGAAAATCGATTTACTCCACAAAACGAAATCCCCGCCGAGCTCAAACTGAGCGTGAGTTCGTTCCTTCCAAATAGCTGAAAGAGGGTGGTGAATTGCTGGCAACGAAATGGCAGTAGAAATAGGGCATAGGTTTTAGGCAATAGGTCGCTATGCCTGCGTTTGGTGGGTGTTATTAGGGACTGAATCCCCGAACAAAACCTTCAAGATGGGTGGCGATTAGATACTGCCTCCAGATTTGCGTGATTCAAGCAAATCAACCACAATTGCCAATAGACATTTCCAGTTCTTGCTTCTTCTGACAGGCTCCATCAGCTGCCCTCCGAGACTTTTCATAAAGTCACATTGGGCTGGCATTCCTGGTTTCAGGGGATCATCTTGGACATCTGTGCAATTGTGTTCTGTGAGCCACTGCCTGAGAAGGCTTTGATAATCACGTACTCCCATATCGCCGAATTCCAGGTGCGGACTACATAAGATAACCCGACCGTTTCCATGTTTCAAAGCAACAATTGCTGGCGCATGTAAAAGGTGTTTTCCTTTCAAAAATCCATTCTTTGCGACATTCCGCTCTGCTTTGCTAGGCTGGAATACAGCGAGAACTGTAAAACCACTTGATGCGTTGACGGATAGAATTGGACCATTGTGATACCAGAGGCGCAAGGTGTCTTGATCCAATTGCGCTGCCTGTATCAACTCTTCATTAAGTCTGACAGTCAAGAACTGTGCTCCAGCTCCCATCTCGTTCGGCCAACGGTGACGCATTTTGGTTAGACCTAAGGAGATATCAATTGGATAGTATGACCGCTGAGTGGCAGCAAACGCTCCAGCACATATGCCCAAATAGCTCATGCCGTTGGCTATTGCACGTTTCAGGTTCTCCCTTCCAGTTCTGCCACCTATCGCATCTTCAGGAGTATCGCCAAAGTATTGTCCCGAAGGAAAGATGAACAGTCGATGACTGGTCTGGAATGTGAAATTCGCCATATCCTGGTCGGACAGCACCTTGAAAGGTATCTTGTGAGTTCGCAGGAATAGTTCGATTGGGAAATAATCAGGAACGAAGCATCCAGCATAGACCAGCACACAGGGCTCACTGTCGCGTATTTCTATGCTCATTCTCTAGCTCCAGACGTGCACGTTGTAGTCTCATTGTTCGGGCCACTTTGTTGAGGATGCGGATATTATACCACTTATTTCGTGTGTTGAGGCGAATTGATAACGTCCGCCAGATCATTAGCCAACTCATCCAGCCATTTTTCGTTTCTCAATTTAGCGGCATCGCAGGTGTTTGTTATGAACCCGATCTCAAGGAGCGCCGCGGGCATCGCTTTGTAAGTATCGCGGAGAACTCTCAGCTTGCTGTGCTGGCTTTGGGAATCCCATTTTACCCCGCGCCTCTTGAGGCCGTGTTGGACAATTACATCCAGCAATTTCTTAGCAAAATCTGCGCTGTGGTGGTCGTTTTCTGCCGCTAAGGCTTCCACACCGGAGGCGTCTGAATTAGATGAGGCGTTGATATGGATCGAAATGAACATATCGCATTGCTTGCTCTTTGCCAGGGTGCCGCGAATGCCCAAAGCGACAAAAGCCTGGTCAGGCCGGGTGAGGGTTACCTCGACCCCGGCCTGAAGCAGATACCAGCGCAGCTTATGGACGATCTTCAGCGCGAGGTCGTCCTCGATGAGGTTATTTCCTCTTGCGCCAGTCGGCGAGTTTGCTTTATAGCCATGACCTGCATCCAGAGCTATTTTCATCTGCGGCCCCGTTTCCAGACCTGATATATATGCTCCACAAGCAGGTTTGCTATGCTCGCTGGCACTGGAAACCCGAGTTCCCTTATGCAGAGCTTTTGCAGGTAGATTATTGCCTGCTTGCGCCGCTGATCGGGTGTGAGTTCACAGATAGCGGCTGCGCGCTCTATGGCATCGACCACTCGCTCGCTGCCTATCCGCTTCAGCCATTTTCTTGCCCAAGCGGGCAATCTGTCCTTGCGAGAGAGAAAAGCGGTTACAAAACCAAGAAAGCCCACTGCGAGTGAGATCAGATCGTGGGCAGGTATGCTGTCGAAATGCATAAAATTCTCCTTTCTATACATAGGCGGTAGGCTTCGGCATCAGGATACCGAAGCAACAGAGCAGGTGCAGGGTCATAGACCCACGCACAACAGGCTTCGGCATCAGGATACCGAAGCAACAGAGCAGGTGCAGGGCCGGAGACCCACGCACAACGTGATCGGTCTAACCCAACACAACCAGCTTGAAAATCGGCGCTCCTTTTACGCGATGAACGTAGGTGCGCAGCACATAGTAGACAATGCTATCCCGGGTGATGGTGTCACTGGTGGTGATAACGGCGTCGGGTTGCGTAATGAGCAATAAACCCGGATTCACGATGCCCATGATGTCCACATCGTTGAGGTAAGTGCGGGCGGTGGCGCTATCGAGCGGCTTGAAAATGCCCAGGTAGGTGTTGCTGCCCACCGTAAATTGCTCGCCAATTTTGGCTATCTTTTGAGCGATGCGTTTCGCAAGAATCATCACCAAACCTCCTGATCAGCGGAAAACACCGGTTCAACGTCCGCCTTGCTGCTTATAGATGCCGAATCGGTCATCATAGGCAGCGCGCTTTTCAGGAACGGTGCGAGTCGGGTTGCCCCTTGTTGGACCAAATCCACTCCGCGAACGGCGCCTGCTCCGATAGTCACCCCCGCAATCGATGCCTCTTCCACGCTGCCAAACTCCCGGCGAAGCTGCTCCAGAAACTCACCCGCGATGATTTCGAGGATTCCCAGCTTGAGAGTAGCCTGGAGGTTGGCATCCGATGTAGCGCCCAGATAATTGTCCGCAATGGAATACTCGATGGGCCCCTGCATCTCGGCAATCAGCGACGTTATGGCAGAATCGTAGGTGGTATCGGTCGAGTTGATCATAGCCTTTCGCTTTATATCAGCGACAGCAATAGTAATGGACATTGGTATCACCTCCTTATGAAATAAAGAAAGGGCCGGGAACGGATTTCCCGGCCCATCTGATTAGTTCGGGCGGATTTGCAATCCGGCCCGTAATGTTACACGACTAGCTTCTCCACAATCCCGGCTTCAAGCCAAGCGTCAAAAAACCGTTTATAGCCTTTGGTTGTGCCATTACCGTTATCGTCTGCGGCAATGAGAGCTTCGTATTTATCTTCAGCGTTGAGCGCAGCGCCAAACATAGCTTCAAAGGTGCCTATTTCCACCATTTGACAGCTATTAAGGTTGATATACTGGTCAGTTATAAGCCCAGCATCATTGAGTTTCGACAGTAATTGCTCCATCATATTTCCTTTCTAACCAAACAGAACTATCCGCATATAGACATTGGCTGCCGATGCGCCATAGTTTTTATACGATAATTTTGCGAATCTGCCAAGCAATCCCACAGTCGCACAAGGTGTCGATACAGCGGGACCAAAGAAGGTCGTCGTCCAACCCGTAGAAGCCCCGAATTCGCTCAATTCCGCAAGGGATGTCGCACTCAAGGAATCTATAGTCATTGCTTCATCAGCAAATCTATGAGGACGGAACTCCCCGACAATGTTCCCGTTTTTCCAAAACACTTGAATATAACGAACCCACTCACAATCGCTAATGAGCGGAATTGTCGCTAGACTTACCTCAGCCCCCGCCGCGAGTTGGTAGCCATTGCCGCCTGTGTCTCCATCTATCACCAAGCCGAGATCGAGAAACTTCGCGGTCTGCTCAACCAACAATCGTCCGGCAGCATTTCCCAAGGCGTTCGGAGCTTTACCTGTTGCCTCGTTAAGAGTTAATATCAATTCATTTCACCTCCTATAAAAAGGGTCGGGAACGGATTTCCCGACCCATCGAATATAAAAAGGGCCGGGAACGGATTTCCCGACCCATCGACTATAAAAAGGGTCGGGAACGGATTTCCCGACCCATCGACTATAAAAAGGGCCGGGAACGGATTTCCCGACCCATCGAATACCACACTTTGTTCGTGCTGGATTTTCAATCCAGCCCATCTCCTAGGCGACCTGGTTGCCGTAAGCCATCTGCCACAGCCCATAGCCGACGTTGTAGCGGGAGCGAACGCCGTAGATATACTGATCGCGCATGAAGCCGTTCTCGGACTTGCCCTCAAGGGCGGAGAACTCGACCGGGGTGCGGCTCTGCAGGATCATCGGCTTGACGATGCCCTTGGTGCTGAGCACGAACCAGTCGTTGGAATCGGTCAGATACGGGCTGACCAAGAGATCGAGCTTGCCCTTAAGGACATTCGCGGCCATCTTATGATTTGTCTGCGAACCCGGCCAGTAGGTGGATTCCAAGAGCTCCATTGCGGTCCACTGGAGGTCCGGCGGGACCACGAGCAGGTCTGGGGTGATTCCCAGGAGCTTGCCTTTGTCGTCCTTATACTTCATCATGGAGGTGATTGCTGTCTGCAGCGAGGTTGCGTCCAACGCGGCAGTGCCTTTATTGGACTGCGTGCCGGAGTCGCCCTCCGCATGGTCTGTATCAAAGAAATACTGGCCATCGTAGCAGTTGGCGGCGAAGCCGTTTTTGAGCAAAGTGAACACGAGTTCGTCTACGTGACGCTTGGCTTCTCTCGCCAGGCTCTGAACTCTGATCTTGATCTGACCATATTTGTCATCCTCTATTGCAGCCCTCTCGACCGCAATGGAAGACTCCCAGGTCTTGTTTTTGATCGTGTAGCTGTGCTCCAGAAGGCCGAGCGGCATTCTCTCGTCCTTAAACTCGCGCATCCCCGGCACTGCTCCGAGCCACGGATAAGCCTCTTCGTCCGAACCGGACGGCACGATGGTCGCGATGCGCTCATAATCGCCAATAGAGCCGTCCAGCGCCTCAAAGAATACTGTTTTCAGCCCGTCCTCAAGGAAATGGGGCATGTCTGATTTGGTAAGTGGCATAGTTTTGTTCTCCTTTGATTTTAATGGTTTACGGTTGTCGGTTTGCGGTTGACGGTTGGGGAAGGGATTAACTGCTAACCGCCAACCGTCAACCGTCAACAAGTAATTAGCTTGCGTAGCGGTCGATTCTGATCCTCACGCTGTTTGCGTTGATGCTTTCGACTGCGATGCCGGCCTTGATATTGTTTGTGGTGGCGGCGTCTGTGACTGTCTGGTTGTCGACGATCTTGAACTCGATGCCGACATCGGTCTGCGCGCCGTTGCCTCCGCCGTCTACGAAGACAAATGTGCCTGTGGTGTCCACGCGAATCGAGAGATCACCCGCGCTGCCCGCGGAATTATCGACCGTCTCATAAGCGACGCCCGCGAAGGTCTCACTTGCGGCATCGGTGGAATTGGCGGCGAAACCGGCTGCATTGATATTCACCAGTGCGCCCTTGGGGATTTTCACCGCCGCCATTGGGTAGGCGATGATCTCCCCATCTTTTCTTTTTGCTTCTCTTGCAGTTGTTGTTGCTGTCATGGTATGCTCCTTTCAGATAATTGAAGTTGTCGGTTGACAGTTGACGGTTGACGGTTACTGACGGCGAAAGCAATAGCTTGAACAAAACAGCCTTTGTAATCGTC
>JAPLCU010000023.1 GCA_026392045.1 Armatimonadota bacterium | reverse complement strand
CCGAAAGTTTTCGGGGTGTTGGGAGTCAGAGGGGCTCATAGTAGTGATGAAGCGGGGTAATGCCCGTGGAGCGAAGGGGCCTCAGCGTAATGTGTGTTTGTTGAAATGTGAAGATCCGCTTGAGCGAATGCTCTGACTACGGGTGATCCAGCTTGTACTGGTGACAATCTCCACTTGGGGACAAGGACTGTGCCAATAGGCCAAGCTGTAGCCATCCTGGCGTTTGCCGGGCGCAACTGCCTGCGCATGCCTTGCGGCGAGAGTTACGTGGAGAGCCGTATGCGGGAAAACCGCACGTACGGTTCGGGGAGGGGGTGTGAGCCGTGACTCACACCTACCTCTATGGATTTGAGGGTTGGAGCACAATCTATCAAGCTATAATCCAAGCATCCAACCCAACCCGGAAATCCCGAAACATCGAGTTACATGCAAACTCGGTTCGGGCGGATTTGCAATCCAGCCCCTCCCTTCATTCATAATTCAGAATTCATAATTCAAAATTCCCGACAGGCCGCTTCGTTCACTTCATTCCACAGCCCAAATTTCGCTATTTGGAAGGAACGAACTCACGCTCAATTCACGCTCAGCAACCATTTCGTTTTGTGGGATAAATCTATTCCAAGTTCGGGCGCAATCTCTGATGCGCCCGCAGAACTCACCAATCTACCGGCGAAAATGACCATTATTCACTGCACAGCTTGACAGCAAGGCGTTCGGGGTTTACAATGCTGTATTGGTTAGTTTGGAGCAATATATGTTTGCATTGAATTTTTATCCTGAAATATACGCTGATGCCCTGATGCGGGGGCGCAAGAGCGCAACCATCAGACTTGGCGACAAGTCAGATAAATACAGCAGTGGGCAGCTGGTCTGGATCACTGTTGGACGCAAGTATCAGGTGCGCCAGAGACTCTTTACGGCTATTATAGATGATGTGACGGTAAAACCCGTTGGTGAGCTGGACATGATGGAGGTCGAGAAGGAGAACCTGGAGTTCAGAAGCGCTGAGGATGTTATGACCCTGCTTTCTCGAATATACGACCGCGTGATCACACCATTTGAAACGGTAACGATCATCTCATTTTCACCCGTTCGCGAGGGCGGAGCCAAGGAAGAAATCGAAGATATTTTTGACCGCTGGATGTAGGTTCGGTCTGGTCGTTGGGAAATCCGCAAGCGCCTGGAAGCCATTTAACGAAGAGCGCCGCCAAAGCGCGAAAGATATTGATGCTGTCGAGTACGCAATGGTATAATTTTGATGGCGTTACTATCATTTAGATGGTTGTTGCGCAAAAATTGGCGCTAAATTGGCGCCTGTTTTTTGTTTGACAATCCGGCAAGGGATTTGGTATACTTTACCTTGCGCGAGGGCGCTGGCAAGAGACCGGGCCAGTGATGCGGGCCAGTGACGCGGGCCTTACGACGGGGGCGAATAGCTCAGTTGGGAGAGCGCTTCCCTTACAAGGAAGATGTCGGGGGTTCGAGCCCCTCTTCGCCCACCAAGCGCCGTGGGGGTGTAGCTCAGTTGGTTAGAGCGCCTGCCTGTCACGTAGGAGGTCGCGAGTTCAAGTCTCGTCATCCCCGCCAAGCAGAGTCGGAGGCCTACAAAGCCTCCGACTTACATCTTTACAGTGTCTTATACGTGCCGAGGTAGCTCAGTTGGTAGAGCAGTGGACTGAAAATCCACGTGTCGCCAGTTCAAGTCTGGCTCTCGGCACCAGCCTTTTCTGGGCAGGTAGGCCGACGTAGCTCAGCTGGCAGAGCAGGGCTTTCGTAAAGCTCAGGTCAAGGGTTCGAGTCCCTTCGTCGGCTCCAGTTCTTCCATATATGTTCGGGCACAATCTTTGATGCGCCTGGTTGCACCTCACACTCCTCCAGAGATTTGACGAAGGCGCCTAATGAATTACATTGGATCAAAATATAGCCTGTTACCGGAGATTCAACGCGTTTTAGCTGAAAACGCCGTCCCAGCAACAGGCATTGCTCTGGACATCTTTGCAGGCACCAGCGCTGTTGCGCAGTTCCTCAAGCAGCGCGGGCATGTTGTGTATGCGAATGACTGGCAGCATTACTCGTATCTTACCTGCGCCGCACTCATCGAACTCAACTCCATGCCTCTATTTGAGAAGCTTCTGGAAGACCGCCGCTGGGGTGAACTGATTCGGCAATGTTTGCCGCTCGCGTTTCCTTTAAGTTCTATCAATTCACGAAAGCAAACAGCGCTTAATATACCGGCAACTCAAGTTTTATCCTATCTCACTCAACTGCCGGGAATAAAAGGGGCATTTTTCGATGCTTACTGCGAAGGCGGCAAATCCGGCAGGCTATATTTCTCCGAAGAAAATGGGCGCAAAATCCAAGCCATCAGAGACCAGATTGAACAGTGGTACGCCCAGCGCCTGGTCAGCCATCAAGAACATGCCTGGCTTGTTGCCTCTTTAATCGAGGGAGCGGACCATGTGGCTAATACGGCTTCAGTTTATGGCGCGTATCTGAAAAAAGTAAAAAAAACCGCCCGAAGACCTCTGCGATTATATGTTCTGGAACCCGTCTCGTCGATCCACGCTGAATCGGAGCACAAGGCATTTTGCGAGGACGGCGAAAAGCTGCTGCGCGAATTAAGCAACAACCGCCTGCAATTGGTGTATATCGACCCGCCCTACAACGCCCGTCAGTATAATGCGAATTATCATATACTGGAAACAATCGCGAAGTGGGACATGGGCACGTTCGAGCCAAAGGGGGTGACGGGCCTGCGAAGTCACAAATCAAATACATCGGCCTACTGCAGCAAGAGGCAGGTGGAAGAAGCATTCCGCGCGCTTATCAGCAAAATCAACGCCGAGTATGTGCTTTTCTCATATAATAACGAGGGCATACTCCCCAAAGAACAGCTCGAGGCTATCTTCAGGGACTATTGCGCGGAAGTAATATTCGAAGAAATCCCCTACAAAAGGTTTCGCGCCGACAACGACGGAGAAAACCGCGTCTACAAAGGCGATTCCACTATAGAGTTTCTTGTATTGGGAAAACTTAAGCCTTTCGCCGGTGCACCAGTCTCCCTTCCCTAACACCCAACACCCAACACCTAAAACCTTGATATGCTTCGGGATAGTTCTTCATCCCGAAGCTTCAATGGTTAACGTGCGAACCAGGTTCTCCCTTCCCTAACACCCAACCCCCAACACCTAAAACCTTACTCTATATCTCCGCAGCAATTGCCTGCGCGGCTGCTTTCGGGTTTTCGGCTTTTGTTATGGGTCTGCCTATTACCAAATAATCCGCGCCTCGTGAAACGGCTTGCGCGGGAGTCATCACCCGCTTTTGGTCGCCCAAATCTCCGCCTGCCGGTCTCACGCCTGGAGTTATAATCAGAAAATCCGGGCCGCAGGCTGCTCGGATCGATTCTATTTCATGCGGAGAGGCAACCACACCGTCCAGCCCGGCTTCTTTTGCAAGCTTTGCGAGGTTCACCACCTGGTCGGCCACAGCGCCGGGGGTTCTGAGCTCATTATTAAGCGTTGGCTGGTCTATGCTGGTAAGAATAGTCACGCCTATCACCAGCGGGGGGTTAACTCCCGCTTTTTCGGCAGCTTCGAGCGCGGCATCCTTTGCGGCTTTCATCATGGCAAACCCGCCGGAGCAGTGAACATTGAACAGCCACACATTCATCCCAGCAGCAGCGCGCGAGGCTCCAGCCACGGTGTTGGGAATGTCATGGAATTTGCAATCGTAGAAAATCTTTGTTGCGCCCGCTGCTCTAATTTTGTCGAAAATGCCGAGGCCAGCGTAGTTCACCAGTTCCAGGCCAACCTTGAACGCCCCAACATCGTCTTTAAGCGCCCGAACCAGCTCAACAGCTTTCTCGGCGCTGTCCACATCCAACGGAATAATAATTTTCTCTTTGCCCAATGCTTGCCTCCTGCGCTCGATTTTGGTCATGGTACCACAAACGGCCGCATGCTTACAATCTTGCTTTGCTTACTTTACGATAACAGACGAAGTTGGTGCATACGGGTTTGTGCGCACCAGCAGTGAAAATATGTAGGGATATGCCACGCGCAGATGCCGGACGTATTGCAGCCATTCAGACACAAGCAGACCGTAGGCGCGTGCGGCGTCCATTTTGAGATGCGTATAATCAGATTCGGGAAGGATGTAGAGATCCTCGCGGTATGAAAGTTCCTCTGCCAGATGAGAGGTTGCCCAGAGGAGATCGGTGAATGTCTCATGCTCAAGTAGATTGGGGTTTGACAGGAGGGTCATGAGGCACGGCCTATGTCTTATCACCATTTCTTTGACCGCAGCGAGGTCACTCGGGCTGAAATCAAGGGCGAACTCATGGCGCGCCAGGAGCTTGTCTGCGCTTTGGAAGTCTTTGTCTGTCCAATTGGCGCTTACGCAGGCGATTTGGCAGAGATTATTTTGGTGCACATCTCGCTTGCTCAAAAATGCCAGCATTTCATTGCCAGCTTCGCTGAAAAACGCGCCTATTACCATATTCATCTTGTGCCGAACTGCGGTTTTCTCCCGCAGCAGCAGCACTTCATTAAGAACAAGACTCACCAGCGAAACTTGGATCGGCAGGAAAGCCAGATCTTGCAGCATATAAAAGAAAGTCTCTTTCTCGCGGTGGAATAGCTGAATCTGCACTACGTAACCCGCTGCCGACAGCAAAATCAGAGAAAGACCCAAAATGATATGCCACTTATGTCTGCCCATTAGATTCTCCGCACAAAAAGTTGTTCACTAATCAATATAATATCATTACGCTAGGCGATAGGGAAATTATGAGGATTGCCTGAGAACCTCTCGCAATGACATAGCTTTAGACTTTTCCTTTTCGGGCTTTCCTCCCTTTCGCGTTTTCGTGATAAAATCCCTTCCAAACCCCTATTTCCCTATGCTCAATGCCGCGTAGCCAACCACTTCTTCGAAATCTCCGCTTACATCTCCTGACGAGCAATACGTCAACTTATGCGCTTGGGTGGCTCCCAGGTGTTTTGCGGCTTCCAGCATAACTGCCGTCCCGATTGCTCCGCACATGGTAATGTTTTTTGAATATACCGTTCTCAGGAGGCCTTGCGGGTCGAGGTTCAGGATCTGCTCTATTGCGAGCGAATCCAGGGACTCGGCGCGGGATTTGGATACGTAATGAGAAAAATCCGTGCTGGCGATGATCGCGGCGCTTTTGCCCTTGAGAGCGGTTGCGATTGCGCTGCCGAGGTCCTGCGTGAGCAGCAGGGCTTCCGTTTCATTAAGGTGAGCCACGCAGATGGGCACAATCTTCACTTTATCAGCGCCTATATATTGAATAAACGGCAGCTGCACCTCTATCGAATGCTCTTTTTGGTGCGCCTGGTTATTTGCGCTTGCGAATTTGCAGGTGTTGATGATCTGGGCGGCGATTTCGGTGTCGGTTTCAAGAGCGCCGAGCGGGGTCTCCCAGGTTTGCTCGGAGCTTATGGCGACTGCTTCCCCCAGGCCATAGTGGTTCGGGCCGAGGATTACGATTGTGTCGGGGATGCCATCGTTAGCCAGCGCTGTATATGCCCATGCTGCCGCGCTTCCTGAATAGATATAGCCCGCATGCGGGCTGACCAGCCCGATTATCCGTCCGAGCCTCTCCTTGCGAGTCTGAGGTAGCTTGCCAGGCCCGAGAGGCCCCAGGAAGCGCTGCTCTATTCTCTCAATTAGCTGATCTCTTGTCGATTCGTAAAACATTCCCGCCACAGCCGGTTTCCGCGCCATATCCATAATCTCCTTGAATGGACTTGTCAGACATTGGTATAGTGTACCACATGTTTGGTCAAAGCCAGCCTATTAGCTGCAATTATATAGTAAGTGTTTCGGGATTTCCATTCCGCCTGCGGCTCCATTCAAATCCCGAAACACCAGACGTGTTTAAGCTCGAATCGCACGGCTGCTATGATGCTCGCAAAAAAAATGCAAAAAAAATGAAAATAGGGCTTGACAGGTCGGTAAAGCGGTGCTATATTGCAATTAGAAAGTAATGTAGAGTGGTCGCAAGAATAAAGGCCACTCGGGCTGGGAGACATACTCAAGCCCGAACCGCGCATCTGTCATGACGCTCGAAAAAAATATTGAAGAATTTTGAAAATAGGACTTGACAGGTCGCTAAAGTGGTGCTATATTGCAATTACGAGAACGATGTAGAGTGGCCGCAACCATAAAGGCCACCGTATCTTTCATTTGGGCTTAGGCTCTCTTGATAGGAGAAGGAAAGGCATTAGCGTTATTTACGCAATTATTGCTCAGCTAACTCTACATCCTGTATCAAATACCGGTTTTAAGCTTGTGCGGAAGAAAAACCCCAGTGGTGCACCGTTGAGCTGCCGGAATTGGCACGAAATTTGCACATTAGTAAATAAGTAACAATTCCAGAATGCGCAATGATGAAAGGGGGAACACAGTTGCAAAGCACAGGAATAAACAACGAGGGTTCCTTAACCGGAACAAACAAAGAAATTTCATTAATTGGAAGGAGGAGTAAAACTATGAAGAAACTTATCGGAATCGGAATCGCAGCAATGATGCTGATGGGGTTGGCGGGGTCCGCTAACGCAGCGTATCTGTTCAATCTGCTTGTGCAGAATCCGGAAAACAGTCTCCAGAAGGGCTCTGTGCAGTTTGCGACAAATACAACTTCTGCTACGCCTTGGACGAACCCGGCTGGTATAAACCCGCAGGTTGTTGGCTTTGCAGGTAACGATCCAGCCAGTACAAGCCTGTTAACTGCTTACAAGAACACGGTTGAGCCTTGTTCATGGTATGCCAAAGTGTTTGCAGCTAACGGCTATGTCGGCGTATATGATGTCAGGGTCACTTC
>JAPLCU010000130.1 GCA_026392045.1 Armatimonadota bacterium | reverse complement strand
AGGATGGCGAGTTGGATTGAATGACTCGTAAGGATTAGATTCCGAATCAAGTTCGGAATGACAAAACATCAAGAGTGAGCTGTTGCGCTACATGGCTCGGCGTGAGCCTCGCCCTCCCCTTACTCACCGGTTGTGAGGTCTCAGGATGGCGAGTTGGATTGAATGACTCGTACGGATTAGATTCCGAATCAAGTTCGGAATGACAAAACATCAAGAGTGAGCTGTTGCGCTACATGGCTCGGCGGGAGCCTCGCCCTCCCCTTAATCACCGAGTGTGAGGTCTTAACGATATGATAGAATACGTGGGTGTGGTGAGCTCAACCAATGACATTGCCTTGCAGATGGCCCGCGACGGGGCATGTGAGGGAACTGTTGTAATTGCCGATGCGCAGAGCGCAGGTAGGGGCAGGCGAGGCAGGTTGTGGCTGGACGAGCCAGGTCAGAGCATTTTGATGAGTATAATCTTGAGGCCTGAGATGCCAGCATCGGAGCTTTACGGCCTGTCGTTCGCTGCTTCACTGGCTGTGGCGCGGTTTTTAGGGTCAGATTGTCATTTGAGCGCTCAGCTCCGGTGGCCTAACGATATATATATCGGCGACAGGAAAATCGGCGGGATTCTTGTTGAGATGTCTGGCGGAACTGCCATTGTTGGTATAGGAATTAACGTCAATCAACGGGCATTTCATGATGAGCTGAAAGATATGGCTACATCTGTGATGCTCGAAACAGGTCAATCCAGTAATGTTCGGATGCTTGCGCAATCGCTTGCAGACGCAGTAATGAAGGCTTATAATGAGTTTATCAACGCCGGTTTTCAGGCTATTCTTTCGGAATGGCGAAAGTATATGTGGGGAATTGGTTCCCTTGTGCAGATTGATTCTGAGGCTCTAACTCTCAAAGGTGTTATTCAAGGCGTGGAGGCGAGCGGCGCGCTTCTGGTATGTAATTCAGATGGTGTCGTGCATTCGATTCACGCTGTTGATACTATAAAGACAATGACGAACTGAGGTATAACTATGAACAAAGCAAAAGCTCTTCTCTTGATTGCTGATGGTGTTGGGGACCGCCCCATAAAGGCGCTGGGTGGAAAGACCCCGCTTGAGGCTGCTGTAAAGCCTAATCTTGACAAACTTGCCAGCGAAAGCGAGTGCGGTATAATGGACCCAATCGCCGCTGGAATTCGCGCTGGAAGCGATACTTCCCACCTAGCGCTGCTTGGCTACGATCCTTACAAATACTACACTGGCCGCGGCCCTTTCGAAGCTGCTGGCATCGGAATGGATGTCAGAAAAGGTGATATCGCTTTCAGATGCAACTTTTCAACAGTTGACGAAAACATGGTCATCACCGACCGCAGAGCAGGACGCATCACCAGCGGAACCGATCAGCTCGCGGCGGCTGTTAACGGCATGAAAATAGATGGCGTGGAAGTCATTTTCAAAGAATCAGTTGCACATCGTGGAGCCCTGATTCTTCGCGCGGCAGGCTTGAGCGCCGCCATCACCGACACCGACCCGCATCACGAGGGCTTTGGCGTTCTCACCAGCGAGGCTATCGATCCTGCTGACGCAGCGAGCGCTAAGACAGCCAAGGCCATTAATGAATTTGTTCACCAATCATACAAGATTCTGAAGAACCACCCGGTCAACAAAGATCGTATTGCTCAAGGGCTAAATCCTGCAAATATCATCCTCCCTCGCGGCGGAGGGATTGGTCCGAACATTGAGAGTTTTGAGTCTGAGCACGGCCTGAAAGCTGCCTGTGTTGCGGAAACCGGCCTCATCAATGGAGTTGCCCGTTACGTGGGAATGGACATCACCGTGGTCCCCGGCGCTACCGGCGGTCTTGATTCCAATCTTATGAATATGGCCAAGGCAATTATTGAGCAGCTTCAGACCCACGACTTTATCCTCTGCAATGTTAAGGGCGCTGATCTTGGCGGCCACGACAATAATCCGCAGGCAAAGATAGATACTATCATGAAGCTTGATGAGATGGTTGGATATCTCATGGCAAATGTGCCTGCGAAAACATATATTGCTCTCACAGCCGACCACTCCACCCCGTGCGAGCTTCTCGACCATTCTGGTGACCCTGTGCCAATTGTGATCTGGGGCGATGATGTTCGAGTGGACAAATGCGAGCGCTTCGATGAACGCTCGGTAACCGCTGGCGGCCTCGGAAGAATTCGAGGCATTGACGTTGTAAATATTCTGACACAACTTATGAATACTCAAGAGAAATTCGGAGCCTAGGCTCCACTACTCTCCCAAAAAACCCTTCAGGTGACTGCGCCTGAAGGGTTTTTTTACTCTCAACCCCATAAAGCCGGTTATTAGCTGCACATTATTTGACGCCACTATCACTGCAGAGCCTCAATTAGACAATATTGCAAACAACTGTTTCCCTAATAGGTGTATATGGGTAACTCACAGGCGGATACTTGCGTATCTGTGACAATTCCGGCAAAGCTCTGTTTATTTCGCCATGTTCTTGGCTGGTTGAGCAGAGTTACATTCCTTTGGGAGGGGGTGACCTCATGGCCGAGGAGAAACCAGGACCCAGGCGAGGATCAGCAGGCGCTAAGAAAATCGCTGAAGCGCACCGAGGGTCGCATGAGCATGATTCATCAGGTGGATTTGCAGCCAACCCTGAACTGGCCAAAGAGGCTGGCAGGAAAGGTGGCGAGGCCGTAAAGAAGAAATACGGTCCGCAGTTTTACCGTGAAATCGGCAAGAAGGGCGGAGAAACGGTCAAACAAGAGCGTGGCTCAGAATTCTATGCTGAGATCGGTCGGCGCGGAGGCGAAATGCGCAGCACGCGTATGAAAGAGAGATTGGCGCAGGAACAGCAAAAGGAAAAGGAACAAAAAAAATAGGTCGGCTCCGATGCCAAACAACTATTGCCGTATATTGAGGAGCGCAGAACATCTGCGCTCTTCAATATTACATATTACAATCGTAAGAGCTACAAGGCTCGGCGGGAGCCTCGCCCTCCCCTCGTGAAACTCTTACTTACAATCTTTACTTACAAAAACCGGCGCCGGCAAAGCATCATTCAAAGTGCGATATTTTCTTTCACCAATAATCAATACCGGGCAGCTAAGCAGCGTCAGCGCGGCAGCTATGATGAACACCTGTGCCATACTCAACCAATGCCATTTGACAAACAGCGCCCCCATAAATGGCGCAGTTATTCCGCGTAACCCCATCAAAAATGCAAATACAGCCTGATACTGAGTGATCCTGTCCTTCGGAGCGTAGTGCAGCACACCATTAAAGTATGCCAAATCGTATCCTGCGAATACAAATCCCATCAATGCCATTGCAGGCAACAACATCCAGGCTTGGGTCGCCACGCAATATATCAGTGGTATGCCTGCAAATATCAGATTGCATACCAATAGCAAATGTGTCGGGCTCTTCCTGTCTACATGATGCCCCCAATAGTAATAAGCCATCATGGATACTACCAATGTCACAAATGAGTATAGGGCGGTCCAACTCTGACCAACGCCCAATTCATCAACCTGATAAATCACAAAAATAGCGCTTGCAAAGAAGTTTGCGAAACCTGAAATGAATATGCCGCCGCAGAACCATCTATAGCCGCCATCTTCGAGCAATATTCTGATGGAGTTAAGAATAAACTCACCAATTGGCACATTTGGATCACCTGTAGTTTCCTTAGTCGGTATTGTATGAAATGCCAAAGCAGCAGCAACCCCAAATAATCCTACGAACGGAAATACATAACGATAGCCGAATGTCTGAAGTAAAGGCCCCGCAGCAAGCGTGGATATTGCAATAATAAAGAAACTCAAGACGCGCACATAGCCCATAATCCGGCCCCGGTCGCTATCCGGATACATCTCCTTCATCAATGCAGAATAAGCAGGTCCAGCAATCGATGTTATTACCCAAAACATAGCAACAAGCGCCACAAACCAATGTGCAGAGGTAATAAAGAAAGCCGTGCATAGAAGCGCTCTTGCTGCTATCCATGAAATAACCGCAAAAGGCATTTTGCGTTTGCCTTCCATCATATTTGCCCAGACAAACGAGAGCAAATTGCCAGCTACAGGCGCCATCATTATGATGCCGACTTCAACTTCGCTTGCCCTCAATGTGTGGCGCGCTATGTTGGCAAAAAAGGGAATGGCCATCCCAAACATAACAGCGCCCAGCATCCCTGTGGTCGCATCGCGCTTATATACGTCGCGTACATTCGGCGGCAATCTGTCTTCAAATAACACTTCGTCACCTAAAACAAGGGCTCGCCGCCAATAATCGACGGACGAGCCCAATATCGCATATCAATAGATAGACTTTACTTACCCAACATCAACTATAGCTGAACCTGCTTGGCGGTGTCAATCCCCTCGATACCGGCGATTGCACTCAGCACGTCTTCAGGAATCCTCGCATCTACGTTCAACACCATAATTGCCTGCTTGCCCTGAACTTTGCGCCCAACGTGCATGCTGGCGATATTGATATTCTTCTCGCCGAGTAATGTGCCGACTTTTCCGATTACACCAGGCTTGTCAGTATGAAGTGAAACGAGCATATATCCTTCAGGAGCCAGATCCATTGGGTATCCGCCCATTTTGACCACGCGCGTATCCTTCGCGCCAAAAAGCGTGCCTGCAATTTCAGTATCGCCCTTATCGGTCTTAACTGTTACCGTCAGCATAGAGGCAAAATCCGTAGCATCGGCAGTTTTGCTGTCAATAACTTCAATTCCGCGAGATTTCGCAATCACCGGAGCATTGACCATATTCACGTTCTCGCCAAGCACCGGCCTCAGCAATCCAACGATAACAGAACGAGTAATTGGCCCCGTTTCGATAGAGGCGAGCTCGCCGCTGTAGTGAATGCTGATTTGGCTGGGTCTGCCCTCTGTCGTCTGTGCTGCCAGAGAAGCCATTTTCTCAGCCAACGGCAAATAAGGCTGCACGGCAGCCAGCACCTCAGGCGATAGCGCTGGCATGTTAACGGCTGATCTTGCGGATCGACCGCCGAATACATCAACAATCTGCTCAGCCACATCTATGGCTACGTTGGTCTGCGCTTCTTCGGTGGAAGCGCCAAGGTGCGGAGTTGTAACCACATTCGGGTGATCAAATAGCGCGTTAGTGAAATCAGGCGGCTCAGTCAAATATACATCCAGCGCTGCTCCTGCGCATTTTCCACTCTTGAGCGCCTCTAGAAGAGCCGCATCGTCAATGATGCCGCCGCGTGCGCAGTTTACTATTCGCACGCCGTCTTTCATCATCTCAAACTGTTTTGTGTTGATCAAACCCAGTGTATCTTTATTCTTCGGCAGATGAAGAGATATAAAGTCGCTCCTCTTCAAGCATTTATTGAACTCCACTAGATCAACACCCAAAGCGTTGGCAGCGTCTATCCCAATAAATGGATCAAAAGCAATAACTTTCATACCGAAAGCCTGGCATCTCTTGGCCACTTCCTGGCCGATTTTGCCAAGTCCAAGGATACCGAGAGTCTTGGTATAAACTTCTTTTCCCGTATACTTGCTGCGGTTCCATTCTTTTTTTGTCATCGAGCAATAAGCCTGCGGAATATTGCGCGATAATGCAAGCAGCATCGCCACCGAAAGCTCAGCGGCAGCGATTGTGTTTCCGCCAGGGCTGTTGACAACAATTACACCCTTTTCGGTAGCCATTGGCACGTCAATGTTATCCACGCCTACGCCCGCCCGTCCAATAATGCGTAATTTCTTTGCAGCCTCAAGAACCTTTGCTGTTACAGTGGTAGCGCTTCGAATAACCAGTCCTTCGTAATCTCCAATAATCTTGCAGAGTTCTTCTTCAGAAAGACCAGTATTGACATCAACCTCAGCGACCTGCTTGAGGATATCTATGCCCTCCCTGGCTAGTTTATCACTGACAAGCACTTTTAGCATTTTCCATTCCTCCACTTTGAAAGTCTATAGTATGATTTCTAATTCGACAAACAACCTGTGAATTCCTTCACAAACACTGCTATTTTTATAATTTGCTTAAAGCAGCCACTATTGCAGTTCGTTCAGGCAGGTCATTGAATGAAAATAAAGAAAATCCTTGCAGCCCATATTTCCTGATTGCCTTGATCTGATTGACGATTCCTTTGGCGCTATTGTGATAGATATCTATTCCCACATAGGTTGGCTTTCCGGCGTTCCATCGTGTAAATCCATTTAGCCATGCCCTGAACTGCGCAGCGTCCTTCGAGCTGCTATCATTACGATAATTCATGGGCACATTTGCGTCCAAAAGCCCTTGCGAGAGCCATTCACACCAATCTTGATAGACCAAATAATGAGGCCCGCAAGCAGCAAAATTCGGCGCGCAATCTTTCCAGGCAATCGTGGCGGCGGTAATCTGAATCTTGGGTCTCGCTTTTAGAACCGAGCTTCGAATTTCCGTTACAAGCTCAGTTACCTGCTCACGACGCCATTCGCACCACTTAGGATCGCCTGCCGAAGGCTTTCCAGTCGTGCCACTCTCAATTCTATATCGAGCCAAAGCCTCCTCGGAGTATCCCCAATCCTTGCCCGGATAGCGAATATAATCTAAATGAATGCCGTCAATCGCATATCGCGCGGCAATATCTGAAATAACAGACACCACATAATCGCGGGCTTCCGGCACTCCCGGGTCGATGAACATGCCATCTGCCGCCTTGTTGGCGCCCGTGGAATCTTTGTTGAGCCACTCAGGATGCTTATTGACAAGATGATCAGGACCATCAGGCAAAGCCTTGCCAATCCACACTCTGCAAACATTCACCCACGCATGCACCTTAATACCCTGAGCGTGGGCTTTTTCTATGACATAGGCAAGCGGGTCGTAATCAGCGGCGAGGTTAGGCGCTTTCGGCTCGATTTGGGAATTATAATACGCATCCGCTGTCTTTCTCACTTGAATAAACAGCGTATTGATTTTGGCTTTCTTCGCCGCCGCGATAGTCGCATCGGCTTCTGCAGGCGTCAGATAGCCCTTGCTCCAGGCGCTCACCCAAGCCCCGCGAACTTCATCGGCATGCGCAGTAGCTCCAATAACAAGAAGAACTGCGAACAAGCAAGATATTAGCCTTGTCAATCTCATACTTAAGTATTTACCAACTGATGCTTAATGTCAACCATGCGAGGGCATTCAAGGGCATTACTTGAACAGGTTTACGAATGCTGCGGGAACGACTATGACCACTGGGCTTCCATTAGCGCACAATCAAGAGTTCCCGCAGCTATGACACGCTCAGCCTGCGCTAGCTGCGGGAATTGACGATTGATTAATACTGAAACATCATCAATCACCGTCATTCCCGGAGTAGTCGAATCTGCTCAGAGTATCCCCTACAGCCCGACAGGTTACGCGACCCGGCGGCTTCGGCAGCGCGCATAACTGCAGTCGAGAAATAGTGCGGAATTCACTGCTGCCGAAGCAACGAAGCGCAGCACCTGGCATTACTTAGCGTAGACGCACTTAGAGACCGCGTCTTCCGGTTTTCAGTTTCGCCGCCACCAGAAGCATCAGATAGACCAGGAGAAACAGCACCCCAATGCCCCCGATGGACTGCCCTATCCAGTAGAGCGAGCGTGCAGCTGATTGGCTTTCCGTCAAGTAGAGTAGGGAGCGCAACGCGTACACTAGGAATGCCAATCCCCCGCACGCGTATCCGACAATTGCGGCTACGTCGGCTGCCCGGGGCGTGGCTCGATTTCGCATATCTCTATAAATATGCAATACCCCATACATTGCTGCGCACGCAATAAGCAACTCTATCACAAGCGTAAGAATCACAATCTTCCTCCTAACCAACGAGCTATTCCTATTCATTTGTTTGAAAACTGCGTTGCGTTGCTTCGGCAGCAGTGAACGCTAATTCTTCTTCCAATGTCACCCAACTCGCTGCCGAAGCCACCGGACGCACTCACACTCCGGTCAAGAGATACCAAGACCCTCCGGCCAGGGATCACACATATAGACACCTTCGCATTGTCCCATCTCAAGTTGCCTGAAGCACATACTATTTGGGCGAAGAATGTCGCACTAATAGGTAGATCAAAATTACTCCTCCGGCGCATATAAAGAACGTTCCCACCGTGAAAACAGCCCAGAATACCCTTTTGCTCTCTATTGTTAACGTGAGGGCAACGGTAAGCCAACCTCCTACCATGACGAGCATTGCGGTTTTCTTTTGCCTATCAGCGATCCGCCACGCAGTCGCCATGAGGACAGCGTTAAAAATGCTGAATATTGCTACGATTATATACTTCAAGCTCTTTTGGTCTTTCGGGATTTGACAGGCTGTCTCAAAACTCCAGACCCCAACAAATAGTTGATCGGCTTTTGCTGGTATATGTCATCATCTTTAGTCGACCAATAATGAAAAACATCCAAGATCGAGCAATCGATGCGATTCGGGCAAGAAAACGGCCTTTTACCAGCGTTTTGGTGTTTCGGGATTTGAATGGAGCCGCAGGCGGAATGGAAATCCCGAAACCTCCGGACGCACTATCTAACAATCTATAGGAACAAGAGGCAAGCACACCTGCTCTTCGTGCTCATAGAACCTATAGCTCGAATACAGCCAATCACCAGGATGCGTTACCAGCCCTCGCCTGACCGGATTTGCGTGAATATAACTAATCTTTTCATAGAGCGTTGGCGCGTTCCATATCGCCAGAGCTCTCACTTGCTCTTTCCAAGCGGCATATTGGCATCCATTTCATTCTTAGGTATTATACATGCTTGCAGGGATTTCCTCTTAGTTGTTACGCGGTTTGTTTCGGGATTTCCGTTCCGCTGCGCTTCACTCAAATCCCGAAACACCGACACACGGCATCATCACTGACTAAGCGCGGATATCTTCTCTTCGGCTTCTGCCATTGTCTGGGCGTCGCCGTAGGTTTTTGCGTTCTTGTAGGCCTGCAAAGCTTCTGGGGTTTTGCCTTCTGATTCCAGGCGAGCGCCTTCGTCCATGTAGATGCGCCCCAATCTCTGCCTGGCCGCCTGCGCGTAGTCGTCATTGCCGCCTTTCTCGATTGCGCGGGCGTAGTTTGGTTTGGCTTTTTCGATGTTGCCCTGCATATCAGCGGACGCAGCCATGTAGTAATAGCCCTCTGGCCTGTTTGGATTCGCCTCTATTAGCGTTTTTGCTTGAAGTTCCACAGTGGCATAGTTGCGGGCATCGTAGGCCTCTCGCGCAAGCCGAACAGATACATCAAAAATGCTCTGCCGGGCGCTGTCGGCGGCTTTGGATTTTGGCGAGGTCTTGATCGCGTTTTTCCAGTCAAGCATGGCCTTATCAGTATCGCCATCTCTATACGCTTTGGTGCCGCTGTCGAAGTATTCCATCGCCGGAGCGCTGGTCACAGCCGTCTGATAGCTCGAAAACGCCAGATTAATCGCCCATGCCGCAAAAACCACCATTCCGGTCAAAGCAACCGTCAAAAAGAATATTCCAAGAAAATTCCTCGTTTCCGCGCTGAGAATCGGCGTGCGCGGCGCTGGTGGCAGTAAAGGAATGGGGGTCAGGACTTGTCCAGCGTTACCACCGAATGGGCCCGGAACCGACCCTACGCCTGGGGAGGGAATGGAGGTTCCGTACGGGGTCAATGGAGGCTGCGGCTGTTGATTATTGCCGGGCATATTGAACGGGGTTGGCGCGTTCCACGCTCCAATCGGCGAATCCAGCATAAACCCAGCGCTGCATTTTTCCTCACGCAAATCCTCGACCATCTCTTCCGCTGTTGAATAGCGGCCGTTAGGATCTTTGGACATTGCCTTGCGTATAATGCCCGCCAGATACGGCGGCGCACCCGGAGGCGCGGGGGCTTCTGAATTCACAATATTATACGTGATGGTGACCACGCTATCGCCTGTAAACGGCTTCTTTCCTGTCACCATCTCATAGAGCATCACGCCGAGCGAGAATATATCAGACCTGGTATCTAACGGCTTACCAGCCACCTGCTCGGGCGACATATAGCTGGGCGTGCCGAACACCTGCCCATCCACCGTAATCGACGATTCCCCCATCATTCTCGCAATACCGAAATCCGTCAATTTCACATGCGCCCCAGGCAAAACCTGCACATTGTCCGGTTTGATGTCTCTGTGGATAATGCCGTTGTTATGCGCATAAGAAAGCGCTGAGCAAAGTTGAGTGGTGAAATTGACGACGTCGCGGATAGACATCGCCCCACCCGCCTGTATCATATCTCTGAGGGTTTGGCCTTCGAGATACTCCATCGCAATAAAGTAACGATCGCCGTCCTTGCCAACTTCGTATATCGTCACAATGTTAGGGTGAGTAAGTTTTCCCGCAGCTCTGCCTTCTCGCAGAAATCGCTCTATCCTCTCGCGTTTCTGAGCTCCGGTCAAATTGGCGGGAATGCAGAGTTCCTTGAGAGCAACGCGCCGGTTTATGCTGGGGTCGATAGCCTCATAGACGATATCATTCGAGCGCGCGATCTCTCGAATAATCTCATATTTGCCTAAAGTATTTGTAGATGAACCAGACAATTATTATCAATCACGGGCGAAAAATGCGCCCAGCCCCTTTTTCTTATGCTTAACTTCATGATTAATGATATCACGAATTGCCAATATGAGCACAGTAATATTGTCGCGTCCACCTCTTTCAAGGGCTTTTTCGATGAGTTCCAGTGCGGCTTCAGATGGTGACGTTTTTAGCATTGCCTGCCGCATTTCGTCTTTATTGACATCTCCCGATAGTCCATCCGAGCAGAGCAAAAACACATCGTCTGCTTTTAGATCCAACGAAAAGATATCCACTGCTATACTTGGGGCTGTGCCCAGGCATCGAGTGATGACATTCCGAAAAGGCGACATCTCCGCCTCTTCGCGCGTCATTCCGCCAAGCCTCACCTGTTCGCTCACCCAGGAATGATCCTCAGTGAGCTGGCTGATTTTGCCGTCACGAACTCTGTAACATCTGCTATCGCCGACCTGCGCAATGAACGCTTCCTCGCCGCGAATGATCAATCCGGTAAAGGTCGTCCCCATTCCTGAGCGCTCGGGAATAGCTCTGGCGGCTTCGTATATCAGACCGTTAGCTTGCTGCACCGCGCTTTTGAGCGATTCCTCAACCATAGGTGAACTATCAGCGTAGTATGCCTTAATAGCGGTCTTCAAAGCGATTTCGCTGGCAATCTGGCCGGCGGCATGCCCGCCCATACCGTCCGCAACTGCATAGAACGCGCCTTTTTTTGCAAGTATATCGGCATCTTCAGGCTGGAAAAACTCGAACTTATCTTCGTTGTTCTCACGAATCCGCCCAAGGTCAGTCTTAGCTCCGAGCTGCGAGATCACCTTGACCCCGCGAGCGCGCTCGGCGCGTTCTTCCCAGAGCTTTATCAACTCCGCCGTGTTAACCTTTGCCGTTATCTCTCTGGATTGCGTAGTAACAGACCCCCCCGTGCAATCGGGGCAATTTTCT